>JASLCD010000148.1 GCA_030146295.1 Chryseobacterium sp. | reverse complement strand
ATAACCAATATTTCAACTTATTAAAATCAAGCTTTCCAACCATTAAAATTACAGGAAGAGATCATTTCATCTTTGCCATGGGAAATAAGGAAGCTTTAGACATACTGAAACAAAAACTGGAGGATATTGTCAGTTTTATCTCAAAAAACAATTCAATAGGACTGAAAGACGTTGAAAATATATTGAATATTAAAGACGAAAATGAGAAACAACTGGTCTTCGATCAGGATATTATTGTAAAAGGAGTCAACGGAAAAGTCATTAAGGCTAAAACAACCAATCTTAAAAAACTGGTAAAGGAAACAGAGAAAAAGGATATGGTGTTCGCCATTGGCCCTGCCGGAACCGGAAAGACATATACCAGTGTGGCATTGGCAGCAAGAGCCCTGAGAGATAAAGAAGTTAAAAGAATTGTCCTGACAAGGCCGGCTGTAGAAGCAGGGGAGAGTCTGGGATTCCTTCCTGGTGACCTTAAAGAAAAGCTGGATCCGTATTTACAGCCTTTGTATGACGCACTTCGTGATATGATTCCTCATGAGAAACTGGAAGGATTCATGGAGAAAAAAGTGATCGAAGTAGCTCCTCTGGCTTTTATGAGAGGGCGTACCCTGGATGATGCTTTTGTGATCCTTGATGAAGCACAGAATACAACGCATGCGCAGATGAAAATGTTCCTTACCAGAATGGGGATGAATGCCAAGTTTATTATCACAGGAGATCCAAGCCAGGTTGACCTTCCGAAAAATCAGCAGTCGGGACTGAAAGAAGCAATGAGAATTTTAAATGGGGTAAAAGAGATTGGTTTTGTACATCTTACGGAAGAAGATGTGGTAAGGCATCCGGTGGTAAGAAAGATTATCCTTGCTTATAATGATGAGGAAAAAAGAATGAGAAACGATTAATTTTTTGTTACCAGAAGTTTATATTTAGGTGAAATTTAAAACATCTCCGATCAATCCTGGGAAAATTTGGAATATATTCGTAGAAAATTTTAAACTTAACCATGAAAAAACTTTTGCCGATCGCCTTAATTCCTTTATTGGGAATGAACTTAAATGCCCAAAAAAATACAGTCGGAATCAGAGCTGGTATTGGACGTTCTACTTTGCAGACGGACTATGCCGATTCTGATTTCGATTTTTCATCTAAAGGCATCATCACTGCACATGTTGCTGTTTTTCTTGAACATAAATTGAATAAAAATTTCGCATTACAGACTGAGTTAGGATTTGCAAGAGCTGGTGGAAGAAACAGCTGGAATTATCAGGCAGATGAATTTCAGAATTATGATATTGTAAATGCTATTTCTCTGGGAAAACTCAGTGTTCCTTTAATGGTTAAATATTATTTCAATGAAAAATTTAATATTAATGCAGGAGCCAATCTGGCTTTTGTTGTAGCAGCAGAAAGCAAATACAGAACCAATGGCAAAGACGGACTTGAATTGTATACAAACTTATTGAGAGAGGCTGAGGATAGTAAGAAAAAGATAAAATCCTTTGAAATAAACCCTTTCCTGGGAGTAGAATTTCATTTGAGCAAAAAAATATTCATAGACGGGCGTTATATTTTCGGAGTATCTGATATTGCGAAAAAGAGTAATGGAGAAGGTTATAAGATGCTTAAAAGCAGCTCGTTTCAGATTGGAATAGGTTTCAAGCTTAATAAATTGAGTTTTTAAGGGTTGAAATTAAAATATTACATTTTATTAATTTCAATTAATAAAAAACGTTATAATTTCCATATTTGAAAAAAAATACTATTTTTGCCACCTGTTTAATTTAAAAAAAAACTAATTAACTATGAAAAAACTTCTACTTGTTGCAGCGGTCGCTGTTATGGGAATTTCTGCAAACGCACAAGAATTTCGATTTGGTCCAAAAGCTGGTTTCGCAATGTCAACTATTAAACTGGACGATAAGCAGGATGATCTTGAGGGGAGAAAAATGTCTCCGAAATATACTTTCTATATCGGTGGAATGGCTGAGTACAAATTCAATGATAACTTTGCTGTTCAGGGAGAGGTTTTATACTCACCACTAGGGGCTAAAGAAAAAATAGACGGAGTAAATGCCGGAGGAATGTACTTTGGTGAATCAACTAAAGTTACTTTTGGGACACTTTTGGTTCCGGTTTCTGCAAAATACTTCATCACAGAAGGTTTCTCTGTGGCTGCAGGTCTTAACGTGGGAATTATTCTTACGGCTAAACAAAAGACTGTAATCGGTTCGGATTTCCTTGATGTGGAAATGGAAGGTGAAGGCGGTGATGTAGATATTAAAAAAGATATCAAATCATTAAACCTTGCTCCGTTCTTAGGTGTGGAATATATGTTGGAAAACGGACTTTTCTTTGATGCAAGATACAGTTTAGGAGTATCAAACTTGTCTAACGACAATAGCGGAGGTACTGTAAAGAACAGTTTTGCTCAGGTGGGCGTTGGTTTCAAATTCGGAGGAAACTAATCTGAAAATTTTACTTAAAAATAATGAAAAGCAGGACAATTTTGTTCTGCTTTTTTTATTGTACAGAGGATGTTATGTGTGAGTTTCTTCCTATAATGAAAATAATCAGTACTTTTGCGCAGTAATTTAAAGCTACTAAAAAAATGAAAAAACTATTATTACTAGGTGCTTTTGCACTTTTAGGAGGAGCTGTTCAAGCACAGGAAGGTTTTAAGATTGGTGGACATATTGGTGTTCCTGTATCAGATGCAAGTGATGTCTCTTCATTTACATTAGGAGTGGATGCAGCTTACATGTGGAATATTGCTAAGGGTCTTGACCTTGGAGTTGCAACAGGGTATTCTCATTTCTTCGGAAAAGATCACTTTGATGATTTTGGATTTGTTCCTGTAGCAGTTTCCGGTAAATACAGATTCGCTAAAGCTCCCATTTTTGTAGGATTGGACCTTGGATACGGTATTTCTACTAAAGATGGAGTAGATGGTGGTTTCTATGCACAACCTAAATTTGGATATCAGATGTCTAAAGGAGAGTTGTACATCGGGTATCAATCTATCAGCAACAAACGTGACCTTCCGGGATGGGGACGTTATAGCTGGAGTGTAGGAGCTGTTAACATTGGTTATAATTTCTTTTTGAAATAAGAAAGCAATTGAATAGTAAAACTCCGGCCTTCGGCCGGAGTTTTTTTTGATATAATATAAGCAGTCTGTACGGATCTTTTATCAGAAATTTTTGAAATAAAGGACTTACAGCGATTAGGATAAGATAGAAACAACCTGGGATTATAAACGTTTGTTTAAATTTTAAGAGTTAATAACTTTAAAATTAGTAGTTTAGGTTAATTAATTTTAGCATTTTCCCAGAATTCATGGGGCTTTAGAAAAAAAGTGAAAATTTAAAAAAGTAAACATATTCTCCTCTTGTTAGTAAAATGTAGTCTTTTTATTCATAATATTGTGAAAAACTCAACGCATTCTCTGAAGTAGGATTTATTATTATAAAACCCTAAATTTTAACAATGATATTAATCACATTAACAAATTTTAATATTAGTGGGGACCACTGTAAATTTGCCCTCAGAAAGTATTAAAATTTTTTAAAATGAAAAAAATATTATTAGCGGGTGCTGTTGCACTTTTCGGTTTATCTAACGCTCAGATTGCTAAAGGAACTACATATTTATCAGGATCTGTTGGTTATTCTCAAGTAGAAACTAACAACGGAAACATTAAAACAGAAAACTTCAACGTATTACCTACAGTTGGATATTTTGTTAACACTAACTTAGCAGTTGGATTAGGAATTGGATACCAAACTGAAAAGAACACAGTAACTACTACTGCAACTTTGCCAAACACTACAATCGTAAACGACAAAATCGTTAAAACTCCAGCTTTTGTAGTAGCTCCATTCGTAAGAAAATACTGGACTTTGTCTGACAAGTTATATTTCTTCGGACAATTAGCAGTACCAATGCAGTTCGGAAAAACAGAAACTGAAAACAATACAGTAACTACTTCAGGAAATACAGTTGTAACAAACTCTACTTCTACTGAAGCTAAATACACTAAAATTGGTGTTACTGTTAAGCCAGGTTTAGATTATTTCTTAAACAAGAACTGGTCTATCGAAGCTACTATCGGTGAGTTCGGTTATAGCAACTACAAACCAAAAGATGGTGATGCTACAAACAACTATAACTTCGGATTGAATTTATCTTCTGTAACTTTCGGAGTTAAATATGTATTTGCAAAATAATTAACAAAGCATATAGCAAGAAAGCCCTGAGAAACTCTTAGGGCTTTTTTTTATAAAAACTAATATAATAATCATGAAAAAAATCGCATTAATAGGTGCTGTTGCGCTTTTCGGTTTATCAAATGCACAGATTGCAAAAGGAACTTCTTACCTTTCAGGGCAGGTAGGATATTACCACAGTGAAAAAGACGAATTCAGCACTACAAGAAAGGATGATGTGATCAGAATCCTTCCTACAGCTGGGTATTTCGTTAATAATAACTTAGCCGTGGGACTTGGTGTTGGTTATAAGAGTGCTGTTACAAAATACAGAGTAGACAATGGAGCCATTAATAATGTAATCGAAATTAAAGACACAGATAATGCTTTTGTAGTAGCTCCATTCTTGAGAAAATACTGGACTTTATCTGATAAATTATACATCTTCGGACAATTACAGGTTCCCTTGGAATTTGGCCAGGAAAAACTGGATTTTAACAATGAAGGTGATGGCGGAGATCCTATCCTTTCCGCTGCGTTTACACAAAAAAATAACTACACTAATATCGGAGTGAATATCAAGCCGGGCCTGGATTATTTCATAACGAAAAACTGGTCAATTGAAGCAACTATAGGTGAATTCGGATACAATACTTACAAAAGAGATATTGACGGCGCCAGAAGAGCTGATGATTACAAATTTGGTATTAGTTTAACTTCCGTGACTTTTGGAGTTAAATATGTATTTGCAAAATAATAAGCAAAAATAAAGGTCCTGAGAGTTCATCTGAGGGCTTTTTTTAATCTTAAACTATTTAAATATAATAATCATGAAAAAAATCTTATTAGCATCAGCAATTGCTTTATTTGCTGGCTTGCATGCACAAACTACATTCGGTGTGAGAGCGGGATATGCTTTATCAAAATTAAATTCCAGTGAAGGGGATTTTGAATTCGGTGGATTTGAAGCAAGCTTAAAATCCAAGTCCGGGTTTTATGTCGGCGGTTTGGTTGAACATAAATTCAATAGTAAGTTTGCCGTTCAGGGAGAGGTAGAATATGCCAATCTTGGTGGTAAAGCAGAAGTTGGAATAGCAGGTACTGGTTTTACCTTAACTGAAAAGATGAACCTTAACAGAATCGTTATTCCTGTATCGGCAAGATACTATGCAACTCCGGAACTGGGAATTTATGCAGGTCCTTATGTAAGTTTTAAAACGAATAATACAGTAAAATTTGAACTAAGTGGCCCTAATGCCGGGATGGTAGATCCTTCAGGACTTAAAGAAGGAGAGCGTTATTTGGAAAGACAACTGAATGATGGTTTGAAATCTACTGATTTTGGTTTATTTCTAGGGGCTGATTACAACATTTACAAAGGATTATTTGTAGATGCGCGTTACAGCTTTGGTCTTACCAATATGATTAAAAATCCTGTGGATGGTGAGACATTAAAAATGAATTTCTTCCAGCTGGGACTGGGGTATAAGTTTAAATAAATTCCTACACAGCATAAAAATAAAAAACTCTCAGAAATTCTGAGAGTTTTTTTATTGAATGATTTTGTCTTTTTATTTTCCCATTCCGCCCATTCCAGGCATATTCGGCATTTTGCTCATCATCTGCATCATCTGCTTTCCTTGAGGTCCCTGCATCATCTTCATCATTTTACCCATTTGGTCGAATTGTTTCATCAGCTGATTCACATCTTCAACTTTTCTTCCGGCACCTTTAGCAATTCTTCCTTTTCTTTGCGTGTTGATGATAGAAGGTCTTCTTCTTTCTTCCGGAGTCATGGAGTAGATGATGGCTTCAATGTGCTTGAATGCATCATCACTGATCTCTACATCTTTGATCGCTTTTCCGACACCAGGAATCATTCCCATTAGGTCCTTCATGTTACCCATCTTCTTGATCTGGTTGATCTGTTTTAGGAAATCATCAAAACCGAATTCGTTTTTAGCGATTTTTTTGTGAAGTTTTTTAGCCTCTTCTTCATCAAACTGTTCCTGAGCTCTTTCTACTAAGGAAACAACGTCTCCCATTCCCAGGATTCTGTCTGCCATCCTTTCCGGGTAGAAAAGATCTAAAGCTTCCATTTTTTCTCCTGTAGAGATGAATTTGATAGGCTTCTCAACAACAGAACGAATCGTTAAAGCAGCTCCACCACGAGTGTCACCATCTAGCTTGGTTAAAACAACCCCGTCAAAATTCAAAGCATCGTTGAATGCTTTTGCTGTATTCACAGCATCCTGACCTGTCATTGAGTCCACAACGAATAACGTTTCATCCGGCTTGATGAAGTAATGAACAGATTTAATTTCGTTCATCATCTGCTCATCAATTGCCAAACGACCTGCTGTATCCACGATCACAACATCATGACCGTTTGATTTTGCAAAACTAATTGCATTTTCAGCAATCGTAGAAGGATTGGTAGAACCTTCTTCTGTGAAAACAGGAACTCCTATTTGTCCACCTAAAACTTTTAGCTGGTCAATCGCAGCAGGACGATAAACGTCACAGGCTACCAATAAAGGTTTTTTATTTCTTTTTGTTTTTAAATAATTAGCAAGTTTTCCTGAGAATGTAGTCTTACCAGAACCCTGAAGACCTGCAATAAGGATTACAGATGGTTTTCCTGAAAGATTGATCCCCTCTTGAGAACCTCCCATAAGGTCTACCAATTCGTCATGAACGATTTTCGTCATCAGCTGTCCCGGAGTAAGAGAAGTAAGAACGTTCTCTCCTAATGCTTTATCCTGAACTCTTTTAGTAAGATCTTTTGCAACTTTATAGTTAACGTCGGCATCTACCAATGCTCTACGGATCTCCTTTACGGTTTCCGCTACATTGATTTCGGTAATTTTTCCTCTACCGGAAATATTATGTAATGCCTTGTCTAATTTATCCTGTAAACTATTAAACATATTTATTGTAAATTATAGGTTTGCAAAAATAAGGAATTTTTAGCATATCTAAAGTGTCCCGGACGTAATATTATATAGATAAGAAAAAATGATATATATCAAATGTTATCATAATACGATAGAAAAAGTCTATTTTTGCGGTCAATTAAAATTTAGAATGAAAATCAATCCCAATATTCTTGTTGTCATTTTATTCTTTCTGACGTTTCTTGTACATTTTTCTCTTTGGAAATTTGTTTTTCATCTGGATGAAATTGTAATCATTAAATTTTATCTTTTTCTGAGCGTCATGTTTATGATGATGATCACTCTGATTATTTTAATCAATAGAGTAGCACCTGAATTTTTAGGATTATCTGTCATTGGTTTGATTCTTTTAAAATTCGGTTTAATGTACTTAATCAGAAAAAAACTGAACTTTGAAGTGATTCCAGGCTATAAATTTCATTTCATTATACCTTATTTTGTCCTGACAGCACTGCTTACATACTATGCGATCAAGCTGATTAATCATGATAAAAAACAGTAAAATAATTTATTGAAACTAGAAAAAATATCATATTTTTGCACAACGAAAAAAACCTATCAATGTTTAAGAAA
>JASLCD010000005.1 GCA_030146295.1 Chryseobacterium sp. | reverse complement strand
TGGATAGAGCATCTGCCTTCTAAGCAGACGGTCAAAGGTTCGAATCCTTTCGCGCTCACAAAAACCTCACTATCTTTATAGTGGGGTTTTTTGTTTTTAAGACCTGATCAAAAAGCCCGTTTATTCATGTAATAATTGGCTTGTAAAAGGTGGAAAAGGTATGATAACCTAAGCCAAAGCCTTTCTGATGCTAATAATAGGCTAAAGCTCACCTCTATTGAGATACAACCATTATCAAAATACCCAATCATCTTACCCCTGATCAAATAATAAAGATCCCGATCGAATTGGCTCCTGAAAAACTATGCCTATTCAATAGGAACGGGCTTTAGCCCGTTTCATAAAAAATAAAAATTCCATCGGCTTTAGCCTAAACTTAAAAAAGAAGAGCTAATTGAAAAAAAAATCATCTGACATTTTATAAAAATTCACCACTTTTCTTATACAGAATGTATTCAGTCAAAAAATTAGCTACATTAGCCAAGAAACTAATTTATTGAAGGGATAAGAATCCTGGCAGCCTATGAAAATGATAAACAAACGGATCTATTACGTCATTTTACTGACTAATATTTTTTTGATATTCTGCTACGCTTACGAATGTTATAACTTTTACACTGATAATTTCACGCCTGATGGCTGGAGATTTTTACCATTATATTTTTTCATTGATATTATTTTTTTCATCTCCTTCCTGTTTATGCTCTTCTCCAAAAACCGAAGATTTCTGGTCACCATTTTGGGCATTGCACTGCTTCAGAATTTACCTATAGGATTCGGCATCAGTTTGGTTTCCCAAATAGGATTAGCCTTTTCATTATTGATTTCTGTATTTTTACTCTATTTCAGAAAGAGATTACAAGGCATACCGAAAAAATAAGTATCTGAAATTCAGAAAAATAAAACTACCATTCTTTGAATCGGCTGGCCGCATACCCACTATACGCGGAAAAGACCTCACCGTTTTATGATGAAGTATTGTATGATTCATAACAAAAATTTCATGTTATAATATCATCAGGACCAGACTAATGATCTGAAAAATACTGAGCAAACCATTGATCAAAAACTGTTTTGTATCTTTCCTGAGCCACTTTAACCAGCGCATCAGGCTCTTCCATCTGATGGAAACCATAATCGCCCTTCATCCACGTTACATATTCCTCTAAGCCTTCACTGCTTTCGTAATCGTCTTCATCCTTATAAAAATAAGCTTCCTCAAAACTTATTGAAATTTCAGCATCAAAAGTGAGCAAATGCAAAAGCTGCAGGATGTTTTCAGCCACAATATGAACACCGCCTTCATCTCCAAAAACCACAATAGGCATCTGGCTTAAAGACTTATCTGTTCCGTCATTCCAGATCGCATAGAAGGATCCTGAACCATTAGCCTGAGCGAATGGCAGCAAGCGATTCAAAAAATGTTCATCCTCACTCCAGCTCTTCAATCCGGATTTATCATCCATTAAAACACCGAAGCCTTGTGAGTAGCTTTCAAACGAAGAAATATTATTCTGGAAGTAAATCAATTTTTCGAGTTCTACCGGAATTTCTTTTAATGCTAAATTTTGCTTAAACTCTTGAATGTCTATCATTGTCGGTTGTATTTTTACCTGAGTAAAAGATAATCTTTTCTCTTTATATTTTAATGGTTAAAAAATCTTCTGTTTAATCCCTGATAAGCTTTCTGATTTCATTCTGATAGTTTTTATTCTGCTTTCTGCTTCCTTTTAAAAACTGTCTCATTTTTTGAGACAGTTTTTTATTTTTCAGGGCCTCATCAGAATCATACACTTCCCGGAATCATGAAAAACAGGACGAATTGACGTTATTTCTCTTGTGGCATTATTTTCGACTGAAGCATACATAGTTTTCACAAAAAGCTTTTATTTTTTATTAAATTCAAAACCTAATAAAAAAATAAATATAGATTTACCATTGTGTAATTTTAAATGGATGAAGAAAATACTTTACATTTCTTTAGTTTCTGTAATCTGCATTTTAATCCTGAATACAATTGTTTTTAAGGATATCCCCGAAAAAGAAAAGCAGGAGCTCCTGAACGAGGTTCAGAGATACAAACACCCCATCAAAAGTATTTCCATGGAATACTCTGATAACAGTGACCTTAAAATCTTTGATTCTGTGCTTACAGGCAACAGGATTGTAATGCTGGGGGAAAATGTTCATTATGACGGGGCAACCATGAAAGCCAAAAGCAGACTTATTAAATATCTTCATGAAAATCTGGGTTATAATGTTGTACTGTATGAAGCCGGACAATACGATACCTGGATGATGAATGAGGAAATGAAAGATCATAGTCTGAAAGTTCCATCAGATTCTATCGGAGGAATGGGGCTTTTTGATTTCTGGTGGAATAATAAAGAGAATGAACCCCTGATCCGCTATTATCAAAAATCCAAAACTTCGGGCCATCCTGTTGAGCTGGGTGGATTTGATATTCAGTTTTCAGGAGATCAGCTTTATGACAGGCGCAGTAAACTGCTGAAGGATTTTTTAAACAAAAATACGGTTGACCTCAAACTTTTTCCTCTTGTAAATAAACATATTGATCAGATTTCCTATTTTATGTATAAGGGGTTTGCCGGGAAAAATTTACCGGGAAATCAGAAAAAAGAATTTCTCAATGAGATCTCCCGGCTTGAACAGGTGGTTTCAAAGCTTGAAAAAACACCTGAAAACATCATATACACCCGGTATTTACATGATATGAGAAACAATTTTGATAAAATTTGGAAATATGATCCCGGATCTGTACGGAGCATGCAGTTCAGAGATTCTCTGATGGCTAAAAACCTCATTTACCAGGCAGATTCTGTCTATCAGGGACAAAAAATCATCGTATGGTGTGCCAACCTCCATACTTTCGCAAACCGGTATAGTAAAGATTATCTACCTCTTGGCGCTTATATTAAAAGTAAATACGGAAAGGCTTCTTATATGATTGATTTTTCATCCTATTCCAAAAACAATAAAGCAGGAGTTCCTATTGATAAGCCAGGAAAGTTTGCCATCGAGAATACCTTTCACGCTACAAAAACACCTTACTTTTTTATCAACCTGAGAGATCTTCCACAACATTCTGTTTTCAAGAATGAATTTGTATCCACGATCAATCAGGGAACAGACCAGAAAAAGGTCTGGAGCCGTTTTTTTGACGGAATATTTTATATAGATACCAATACTTTTTTAACCTCCCACGAATAATGGAAAGCATTACTACCAAAGATCTCAGCTATACCATAGGTTCCAAAACCATTCTGAATAATATCAATCTCAATATTCCCGAAGGCAGCATCTACGGCTATCTGGGAAGGAACGGAGCGGGAAAATCGACGACTATCAAATTGCTTCTGGGACTTTTGGAGTCGCCAGGTGACAATATTTTCATTCAAAACAAGAGCATCAAACAAAACAGAACGGAGATTCTTGCCAGTACAGGAAACCTGATTGAATCACCCTGTTTTTACACCAAACTCACTGTTTTTGAAAACCTTAAATATCTGGATATCATTTATGGTAAAGGGGACAAAAGGATTGATGAGGTGCTGGAACTGGTAGATCTGCATAATGAAAAGAAAAAAAAGGCAACAGCTCTATCAATGGGGATGAAACAGCGTCTGGGAATTGCCATGGCTATTTTTCATGATCCGAAACTTCTGATTCTGGATGAACCGCTCAACGGTCTTGATCCTCAGGGAATCTTTGAAATGAGAAAACTCTTCCAGCATTTGAATGAGCAGGGAAAAACCATATTTCTTTCAAGCCATATTCTGAGCGAGCTTGAGAAAACAGCGACCCACATTGGCATTATTGAAGGCGGACAGATGATATTCCAGGGAACAAAGAACGAACTTTTAAGCAAGGTAGAAAAAGAGATCGTTTTAAAAGTTAATCCTGTTGAAAAATCGTTATCTCTGCTGCAAGACACTTTTTCTGCAACGCTGAGCAGTACAAACAAAATTTCTGTAAAAATAAATGATGACAAAAAGTTCAACGGACTTCTCACCATGCTGATCCAAAACGGAATTGAGGTCTATGATATAGAGTCTCAAAGTACCAATCTTGAACAGATCTTCATTAATTTAATTTCTAAAAAACATGACTAATACCAATACTTTTTTCAAGGCGTTTTCATCCGAACAGTACAAACTCTCAAAAAACAAAGAAATTTTCGGCATTCTGCTGATTCCTGTTTTGATCATCTTTGCAATTGACCTGTACATGGTTTACGATGTAATCCGCTCCGGAACGGAAGAAACAGAGGGAACAGTAAATCCGTGGAAAATGTCATTGGGAAGAACTGTATTTATGTTTTTTTACCTGCTCTTTCCTATTCTGGTAGCGCTTTTTGTACATGCATGCTGTGATGTGGAATACCGGAATAACAATTATAAAATTCTTTTTACGCTTCCGGTTTCCAAAACCAGGATATTCTTTTCTAAGGCATTATTTATCCAGATAACCGTTTTCTTTTCTATGCTTTTCTCTTATCTCGCATTTTTACTGAGCGGCTATCTTTTGGGGATTGCCTTTCCACAGCTTGGATTCCAGAATTATGATTTCAGGGAAGTGATATTTTATATTTTTTTGAAGTTCTTCATTACGCTTTCTGCGATTGCCATGGTACAGCTGACTTTAAGCCTTCTCTTCAAAAATTTTATTTATCCCATTGGATTCGGAGTATTTCTGCTGCTTTTCACGACAATAATCCAGCAGAAGCCATTTGCAGATTTCCTGATTTATACCGGAGGTTACAGATCACTGGAAGGTTTGCTGAATGAAAATACCGCTTTTGAAAGAATGGATTACTGGAATATCGCTGCTATTTTTATATTCTTAGCCAGTAGCTTTTATCTTTTTGTAAGAAAGAAAGGGATTTAGAAGGAGGAAAGGTACTATCTGCCAATGAATACATATTGATTAACTCCCCTCTCCTTCCATCTTCAGGCTTTTATGCCCAAGAATTTATGCTACCGATTTTGCTTTTGATTCATTCTTAGCGGTCTCAATTTTCTTTTTATTTCTAAGCTCACGCTTCATTTTACGGAAATCCCATGGAGCGAGAGCATTACTATCCTGCCAAAGACCTACTTTCTTATATTGTGCAGTTTCCTGCAGCTTCCCTAAAGAAGCGTCTTTGGAATAAGAGAAATACCACCATCCCATGCCTGCTTTGATAAGCTCTTTGGAAAGGTATTTTCCATCATCATAATAAACCTTTGCAATAGATCTCCCATAGCGGTCTGTATTGGTTTCTACAAAACTTACCGTCTTTCCAAATACCTGAGCTGAAGTAAACTGTTTGGCATTTTTCCCGAATGCCTGTCCGCTTTCCGGACAATCGACTTCGGCCAGCCTGATCTTTTTTTGCTGATTGCCTTCCAACAGTAAAGTAATGGTATCTCCGTCTGAAATTTTGATCACTTTTCCGGTAGTCTGTGAGAATAAGAATACAGGGAAAAGTAGGTACGCCAACATAAATCGTTTCATGGGGCAAATATAGGAATTAGTGGATCTTGTTTAATTAAAAAACCTCGCAAAATGCGAGGTTTTTTATACTATTAAATGATTTGATTTTTCCCCATCAAAGTCTCCCGACTTTGACGAGCAGTCAATTTATCAGATTTGCATGAAAAAAAATAATGCAAAGAACATCAAAGAAAGTATGATCTCTTTTTTCACTTAGTTATTTTAAGCTTTTTAAAGTTATCTGAGTCTTCTGGTTATTATTACAAATTGAAGAAATTTGCTATTTCTTTTGCGTATGACTCTCATCTGCCCCCCACATAACAATATAAAACTATAGATTGCCTAAACCAAATTTCTCTTCATAATCAAACCGCTCAATTTTATCAGAATTTTTTATAATTATATCTAAAGAACCTTTTGGTTTTAGTATCGAATCTCCAACAGAAACCTTATCCCACCAATCTCTGTAAATTACTATATTGTCATGATTATTACCATACATCAGAAGTGATATATTGTGATTGTCATGATTAATGTACTTTTTGTTAACTATTGATTTTATATCCTTACCGCTAATTTCATCTAAAAAACGGTCTTTATTTTTTGACGAAAATATAATTTTGTATAAAAAGACCAATGCAGCAAGGATCAAAATCATTAATAAATTTTATTTCTACCCATTATTTTTAATTTAAAAAAATCCAGCTTATATCTTTATAGAAGCAATTTCCAACCGATCATATTTATTTTCACCAGTTAAATGGCATCGCAACATAAGTATTTTCAAAAATATCTAAGGGTAAAGCTTCCCTTGTTTTTAAACAGGCTTCACCACTCTTTACAATGCAGATTTTAATTAATTCACCACGATGATGATAGCCATTTAAAATCAATGCCTGAATACCACCTATATCTAAAATCCTTATAAACGCTATCAATTTATCAGTTGTATCAGTTAAATCCAGAAAACTTAAATCAATATCACTAAAGGAGATATTTTCATCAGTCACGATCTGAACAAAACGTTGTCCGATATTATATGCAGTCAGATCTTTATATCTTTGATCAGCAGCTCTGATATCGGTCCCCAGGCAATCCAGATACACTTTTCGTTCATCTGATACATAATTCCGGGCATGCAGTTTCGCATCTTGTAAGATCTCAATATTATTTCTTCTGAAGGCTCTTTTCCATTCATCTATTTTTATTAAAATATTGGTGTCTGCATATTCCCATAAAAAAGAATAAACCTTTTGATCTGGGAAAAAATCCTCCATTCTAATCCCGTCATCACGATTATAAAACAACCAGAAGCTGCAATAGTTCAGTGCACGGTGTCTAAAAAAATCTGAAAAGTAATAAGTATGTGTATCTCTGTATTGTTTCATAAAAACTACTGTTTTTTTTGAAAAACCATTTGGCTGTTTACATTTAGCTGCACTAATTATAACATCTAATGGCTAATATGAATGGGAAGGGAAGAATAATTTTCTACAAAAGCGTTATGATCAAAACTGTAAAAATAAAAGTCTTCAATATTAATCTTCATTTCATCGATTTTAATTTCCGTATGTAAAAAAAATGCAATAAATTCTTTTACAAAATCATTGATATCAATCCCTATACCTTCATCAGCATACAGTCCACCATTGATCTGGTTCTCAGAATAACCACCTCCCCAGTACACTGAATGACCTTCTATAAAGGCAATAAAACGGTCTACTACAGGTTCCGACACACTTTTATGAAGCACAATCTTAAACTCAAATATATCTTTCATTCACTTTTTATTTTGGCTCACAATACCTGTTTTTTCCTGGAAGCATTATCACACCGGAATACCCGGATCATTACAGAGTGATGAAATATCAAAAGGAAACTTAATGACACATTAGCAATTTCATGCTTAATAAATTTCTGATCTTTACAGCAGGAAGATAACAGGATCAAAAGACAAACTAACAGCAAAAAATTACATTCAGCTTTCACATGTATATTGTTATATTTCATGATAATAAGATCCTGTTTTAATGGATGAAAAACTCTTTTTTAATCTTTACCATTTCAGCGATCAGGTCAGCTTTATATAAATCAATTTTAACTCCTTGAACAAAAGAAAAGTTGTGGGATTTTGCATCAAAATAACAGGCTGTTTTTTCCAGAAATTCATTTTCATATTCTTCGAGGTATTGATTGACTTGATCTGCTGCTGCTTCATCACAATAATCTTCCGGAGATTTGACATAAAAACCCAAATTAATGGAATCATTTTGAAATGCTTTTTCCAGTGCGGGAATGTATATTTTATAAAAATCCTCTATTTTCATTTTTTATATTTTTAAAATTAAAACTCCATGAACAGACAGTTTCACATTTCAAAAGTGGAAAAAGGAGAAAAAAATGAAAATTTTTTCATCATTTTTAAAATAAGATAAGTCTATGGTTATTAACCCGGTAAAGGTAACAAAAAAGTCTTCACAAAAAATTAATTAAAAATTATTCCTCATTTTATTTTTTTATTTCAAAAAGTATTGTACCTTTGCAACCGCAAAAACGAAGTAAATATCGTTACTGATGACACCCTCGGGGCGTAGCGTAGTCCGGTCATCGCGCCTGGTTTGGGACCAGGAGGTCGCAGGTTCGAATCCT
>JASLCD010000481.1 GCA_030146295.1 Chryseobacterium sp. | reverse complement strand
GAAGCCTTTTGCTTCATTGAAAAATTTTACGGTGCCTTCTTGCATTGTAATTATTATTAAAAATTGTGTATTATAGTCTGTAAACGTTACAGCTTCTATTAAAAAAATAGCAGTTCTTTCTATTCCGGTTCATCCGATCCTGTGAACACAGGTTTCAGGAATATCCGGAAATTCTACCCCTGCCGGACCAGTTTATTGGCTACATGTTTAGTACGTGCAAAAACCAGTGATTTTATATCTTTTTTCTGCAGCATATCTGTCTGCAAATCTTCTTTCTTTTCTTTTTCTACAAAACAAACAGACTGCTTGGCCGTCTTTGTTTTTGAAGAAACCGGGCTGGCAGCAATCTCCACAGGATTGTTCAGAATTGTTCCGGCAAAATGTCTTACGCTTCCGGGCATTGTTGTAGAAAGAAACAGGTTTTGTCTTTTAGGGGGAAGCAGCTTTAAAACATTTTTCACTTCATTCATGAATCCCATATCAAGCATCCTATCTGCTTTATCTAAAACAAATATTTCAATTTTGGAAAGGTCAATATGTCTCTGATTCTCTAAAGCAAGCAGTCTTCCCGGTGTTGCCACAAGAATATCCACTCTTTTTCTGAGCGCTGCAAGCTGGCTTCCAATGGGAATATCTTCATAAACGGAAAATTGAGACAATGGTAAGTACTTGCTGTAAATTCCAATATTTTCTTCCAGCTGCATAGCCAACTCCGGTGTTGGTGTAAGTATTAAAATTCGTATTTCTTTATGTTCCTGGGTACGTCTTTTCAGCAGCTGCAAAATAGGCATAACAAATGCGGCTGTTTTTCCTGTACCTGTTTGTGCACATCCTATAACATCTCTTCCGGCTAAAATAAACGGAACTGCTTTGCACTGTATTTCAGTAGGCCTGGAATATCCGGCTTCTGTCATTGCACGGATAATTGGGTTGATTAGATTTAAATTTTTAAAATTCATTATAAATTCCGTGTTTCCGGTATTTTGTAAACAAATCTGTTGATCAGAATTTGAATTGGTGTATGGTAAGGATAAACAATAAAGAATGTTTTTCTCTGCTCATCTTTTTCCTGTTTTGGCTACAATAATATCCTTAATATATTTGGGATTATCCAGCCATGACGTATCGCTCCTCTACAATAGAACTTTATAATCTATGATTCCTGCCAGAGAATAAAGACTATAAATTGGTAGCTGAAAAAGCAAAACTGAAAGAAAAAAATGTGATTTTAAACTATGACAGAATAGCAAAGGCAGTGACCTGTTTTATAAATGTTCTGCAAACTTACAATAAAAAAAACAAACACAATTCTATTTAATTGATTGATTATCAAAAAATTATTCTTACCTTCTCGCAATTAATTAATTGTTTGCTGACGCGGATGATTTTAAACTCCAAATCATGCAGACTTCTGATCTCATAACAAAACCTTATCCCAAAGCATTAGAATCACATACAGACTCACATGTAAGGATTGCCTATTTTATTATGATACATCATAAACCTGAAGTATTTAAGGAGATGCTTCAGAAGATTTATACAAGAGATCAGTTTTACCTTATTCATATCGACAGAAAAGCCAAGCCCGATTTCATTGAAGAAATACAGCTCTATATCGTTCATTTTCCCAATGTTTATATTCTGGACAGCCTGAATATTGTTTCAGGAGGGTTCAATATGGTTCAGGCTGAGTTGAATGCTATGGAATTTCTCTTAAATGTAAGCCAAGAGTGGGATTATTTTATTAATCTGAGCGGAGAGGATTATCCCCTGAAATCACAAAATATCATCCGCCAGTTTCTTTCCGCACATAAAGACAGAAACTATCTTTTTTATTATGACCAGAAGTTTTACAGACCGGATACTCTGCAAAGAATACAAAGTTATTTTACAGAATTTGCCTATGTGATTTCCTCTTTCATCTATAAAAGAGCATTTATGAAAGGAGTAGTTCCTTTTATCGGCGGAAAATGGTTCATGTTCACAAGAGAAACCTGTGTATTTTTGACCAATAATAAAACCGTAATGGATTTTGAGGATTATTATCTTCATACTTTTTTACCTGCAGAATCTTTTTTTCAGACTGTTCTTATGAATACATCATTTAGTGATATCATTATTAATGATGATAAGAGAGCTGTACTTGAGAAATCAATTTTTCAAAACACACAGAGTACATTCACTTATATTGAATCTTTAAAATCCGGCAATCAGCTTTTTATCAGAAAGATAAACAACAAAACTGATGAAAATATCAGAAAATATATTGAAGAAAGCTTTCATCTTCCATTACCCTATGTGAATGAAATTGAAAGAGAACTAAAAAGGGATAACCGCCAGAACAACTGATTTCTTACCACTATAATATCAGCATATATTACCAGCTATTACCCGGCATATTTAAATGATATCTTACTCAAGGCTTTTCGGTCAAATCCTTATATTTGAAAAAACATCATAAACCTGTTTTCTTTGGATATGGAAAAGAAGTTGACGTTAGAACACTTAAAGTTTACCACATTAGACCGTCAGGGATTAACACAAAATACACCGTTCGGAACCGGAAAAGATGCAGTTCTTCATGCTGTGGAGCACCTTGGGTATGTACAGATTGATACCTTATCCATGGTAGAGCGTGCCCATCATCATACACTCTGGACGAGAATCCCGGACTTTCAGACTGATTATCTGGAGGATCTTGTGGAAGAACGCAAAGTATTTGAATATTGGTTTCATGCGGCATCTTATCTTCCCATGCAGGATTTCCGGTATGTTTTACCTCAAATGCTTACCATCAAACGGGGAGAATCCCGCTACTACAATGCGGATCCAAAAGTAATGGAATATGTCACCGATACCATCCGCAACGAAGGCCCTAAAAGGGCAAGAGATTTTGAAAATGAAAGTCATAAAGCAGGCAGCTGGTGGAATTGGAAGCCCGCAAAATTAGCCCTTGAAAGACTTTTTATGCAGGGAGATCTCATGATCAGCGGGCGTTCCGGTATGCAGAAAACATATGATCTGGCTGAAAGGGTTTTACCTTCTTTCGTTGATACTACGGAACCTACTCCACTTGAGCTGGCGGAATATCTGGTGAAAACGAATCTCCGCGCTTATGGATTTACTACGGTCAAACAGATCACGCATCTTCGCAAGGGAAATGATCTGAAGAAAGATGTCCATGAAATCTTGCAGAATATGCTGGAAGAAAACAGAATCTCGAAAGTAAGGATTGATGGAGGGAACTCTGTTTTTGTTACGAACGATCTGCTGGAAAAAACATCCGGCCGGACAAATTCTAATGTATGGCTGCTGTCACCATTTGATAATTCGATAATTCACCGTGACCGGATCAAGCAGATTTTTGATTTTGATTTCCGGTTGGAGTGCTATACTCCGAAAGAAAAAAGGCAATATGGCTACTTCTGTCTGCCCATCCTCTTCGGGGATCAGTTCATCGGGAGAGTTGACTGTAAAGCACACAGAAAGGAAAAAAAGTTTGAGCTTATCCATTTGCATATTGAGAATAGTTTGATTACGCCTGAATTGTGGCTTACCCCTTTTGTGGAAACGGTAAAACGATTTGCAGTCTTCAATGGCTGTGAGTCTGTGGTTCTCACCAAAGTGACTCCATCAAAATTAGGTTCTATTGTAAAAAAGGAACTATCCTCCAGATCAAAGCTAAAAAAATAGCTTTATTTATGAAAAAAGAAATCGCATTATTTAGGTCAATAATGCGATTTTATTTTCATCAGAATATTCTGATTAGTTTAATTTCAGATTTGTTTTCTGGACAAAATCATTCCATTGCTGGTTCAGATAGATGAATGATTTCTTTTTCTCATTTTCATTCAGAGAAGAATAATTGATGGAATTGAAAACCAGTTTTTTCAATGCTTTCATGTCCAGTTCCCAGTAGACCAGTGTCACCCAGAAATCGTAACTAAGACCATTGTATCCATATACGGAAGGGTCATCACTGTTGATAGAACATTGAATTCCGTTGCTTAGTAATACTCTAGCGGGGTGATTTCTCAGATCACTCACGTAGCCCAAAATCTGATTACTGATCGGGCTCACTTCAACCAGTTTATTCTGTTTTCTGATCTGCTCCATTGTTTTGGGAAAGTAAATCAGATTCAGACCGTGGCCGATTCTTTTGTTATTTAATAGAGCTACATCCAGAACATTTTTGTTAAGAATAGAATTGCTTTCTCCGGCATGAAGGAAAAGAGGAAGCTCCACACCGTACTTCTTATTAAGTTCGTTCAGCTTCGCCCAGTTCTTTTCAAAAAAATTGATGTTATGCCCAGCAGCTTCGTCTGCTACAAGATCAAATCCTGAGATCATATCGGGAAATTCTTTCTTCATCTCAAAAGCTGTTTCCAACTGTTTCCCAATACTTTCATTATCCAGAAATTTAAAGCTTGAATAGATCAGCTTCAACGTAAACTGCGGATCAGTCTTGTGCACTTCTTTGAGAATATCCTGCAGATCTGTGATTGTAGTTTTTAAAGGATATTTTCCATGCTGGAAATCGTAAAGCTCATCAAAAATATATCTGATTTCTACATGCTGTACCTTATCTTTGATCAAATCCTGAAAGCCTTTCAGATAATATTCTTTAAAGAAAGGACGGTAAGGAAGCAGCAGATTGATACGCTTAAAGCGTTTTTCAAATTCTATCCAATAATCTGTATAAGAACATAGATTATCACGTTTCAGCGTAAGAAGATCCTGCAATTCTTTTTCAAAACCCGGATTTGAACTTAATTTTTTATCGAGACTTACGAATCCGGCCGGCACTTTTCCTTTTTCAAAAAAAGCGAGCTGCCCGAAAATAAACTGATCATTATCTTTTTGATCATAAACATAACATTCCTGATATTTTCTGGCCGCTGAAATAATCCATTTTACGTCGGTTATTCCTCCGCTGTGGGTATGCAGCAAACCTCCCTTCGGCATGGCCTGCATTATTTCATACAGCTTACTCCCCTCTATCAAGGGCTTTAGCTGATTAAAAGAACTATTATATAAGGATATTTTCTGCTTCTCTGTTTCACTGAGAAATTGCTTACGGATCTGGAATATTTTTTTGTCCAGCGCTATTTCTGCATCAGACAATTGTACATCAGCATCAAATGCCATATCCCCATTTTCCTTTTCTGATAGTGCAAGACTACGCTGATAAGAGGATTGTAGCGTCACTTTACCTTGACCCCAGAATAAGGGTGCTCCCAAAAGTGATATATAAATAAGGTATTTTTTCATCATAATATTGGAGGAAATTTGCTATCGGCCATGTTTTAGCCGTTAAAAGTAGCTTGTTACAGCAAAAATTGTGCAGAATAAAGCTATTTCAAAAATAATACTATTTTTTTTGTTAAAAGCCTTCCAATAATTCTTTTATTGATTAATTACAGCTAAACTTTAGCTTTTTTCTTAGGATCAGAAAGATAATAATGCCATAGAATCATAGAGGCTACTGAACGAAATGGTGACCACTGTTCTATAATTTCAAGCATGCTTTCTCTTGCAGTATCGGCAGGAAGCTGCTTCACACGTTTTAAAGCATTCACCGCAGCCAGATCCCCAATAGGGAAAATATCTGCCCTTCGGAGGGTAAACATCAAATATACATCAATAGTCCAGTCGCCGATTCCCTTTAACCTGATCAATGTTTTACGCACTTCGTCATTGGACATTTTTGCGACTTCTTCAAGGTTAATCTCTCCGTTTACAATCGCCT
The DNA here is from genome assembly GCA_030146295.1 of Chryseobacterium sp. GTDB lineage: Bacteria > Bacteroidota > Bacteroidia > Flavobacteriales > Weeksellaceae > Chryseobacterium. The sequence continues at coordinate 12,410 of JASLCD010000481.1, read as the reverse complement.
GTGCCAATCCTCTGATGTATATTGTTTTTTGCCGGCTTACATAGCAGTCCCTCATTTCTTCATCACTGAGAGCAAGAATCTGCTCCGGAAGGATTCCTCCTGTCTTTTCTTTTAGCTGATGTAAAGCTGCTAATGCAGAAGCCAGTGAAACCTGCTGTTCCAAAATAATATGGACAAGGGTCTCAAAAGTATTTTCTCTTGTCCACATCGGAGGATATCCGTGGGTATTCAAAATAAGTTTTAAATCGGTATCCCTGCCAGCTAAGTGATCACACAATTCATGAAAGTTTTCTGTATTGAATTTCTCAGCTGTCAGAACATGATTTTTATAATGAATGTCTTTTTTCATTCTTTTATTGTACTTAAAGGCTAAAATAGCTCTGGCATGGTAAACCCTTTTTCCAGATCAAGAAGAGTCGATTTATTTTTCAGCCCGCCTGCAAATCCCACCAATTTCCCGGATGCTCCTATCACTCTATGGCAAGGTACAATAATGGAAACAGGATTTTTATTTAAAGCTCCTCCCACTGCACGAACCGCTTTTACATCACCAAGAATTTTAGCCAGTTCACCATACGTTTTTGTAATCCCAAACGGAATTTTCAATAAGGCTTCCCAGACTCTCATCTGAAATTCGGTTCCTTTAAAATCCAATGGAACCGTAAAAACAGTTCTCTGATGATCAAAATATTCTTTCAATTCTCTTTCAGCCTGCAAAAGAAGAGGGTGTTCTTCTTCTTTTACCGGGCTCAGAAGCTTTGTTCTTATATAGTCCTCCCCTTCCCAGATAATGGCTGCAATCCCTTTATCTGAAGCAATAATTCTGATCTGTCCTACAGGTGACGGTACATCTTTATATACCAATTGATGTTGATCCTCCATTATACTTTAACGGTTTTTTCACTGCTTTCAGTTACCGGTTCTTTACCTGGCAATAGTTGCAGCATAATCCCAACCATAAGCAGACAGATCAATATACAGATAATTCCGAAATGATAAGCTGTCTGCCAGCCTTCTTTTGAAAAATAGAAAAAGATTCCTCCAATAACACTTACTCCCAATGCTGAAGCTGTTTGCTGAAAGGTTGAATAAATTCCTGCCGCTCCTCCGGCGTATTGGGAAGGTACATTTTTCAGTGCGATATTCAATAGTGAAGGCAATACCAGACCGTTTCCGAATCCCCAGGTTCCCATAAGCCCGATGACCAGCCCCATGCTGATTCCCGGTTTCCAAAGCGTCATCTGAGAATAAAAGGCAATGGCTAAAATAACAACACCTACCTGCAATACCCTTTTCCCATACTTCACAATCAGGCGGGAAGCCATTACAGAAGAAACAACGAACAAAATTCCAGGAACAATAAAATATAATCCGGAATCCAGCGCGGAAATACCAAGTCCGTTTTGAAGATACACTGCGCTTAGTAATAAATAAGCGGTATGCAGCATAAAGTGGAACAAAACAGCCAACAGTCCGATATTAAAGTCTTTGATTTTAAACAGCCTGACATCTATCAGTGGGTTTTGGTTTCTGCTCAGTTTCTGCTTCTGGTTGTAGATAAAAAATGCAAACAGAATAACAGACAGAATCAACAGTCCGAAGCTCCACAACGGCCAGCCCGCCTCACGACCCTGAATTAAGGGGTAGATAAGAGAAAATAAAGCCAGTGTAAGAATCAATATCCCGGAATAATCAAATTGGGTATTGTGATGCTTTTCTGTTTCATTCACATATTTGTATGTTGCCCAAAGTGTAACAATCCCTATGGGAAGATTGATAAAAAAAACGAGTCTCCATCCTTCTATCATCCAATGCGTATCGGATAAATAGCCACCCAGTACCTGTCCGATCGCAGCAGCCGTTCCAAGGGTAATTCCGTATAATCCGAATGCTTTTGCTCTTTCTTTGGTATCCGTAAAAAGAATCTGAATAAATGCTATTGTCTGCGGAACCATAAATGAAGCACTTAATCCCTGGAAAAATCTTGTAACGTTAAGCTGCAATGCAGATTGTGACAATCCACATAAACAGGAGGCTACCGTAAAGGCAAACATTCCCCAGAAGAATACTTTTTTCCTTCCGAAATGATCTCCTGCCCGGCCCCCTGTAATCAGAAAAGCGGCATAGCCGAGAAGGTATCCTGCAATAACGAACTGCATTTCGCCATCTGTAGCGTGAATTCCTTTTTTAATGGTAGGGATGGCGATGTTGATAATAAATACATCGATCACAGAAAGTAAGGGAGCTGATAATACAATGATCAGTTCCAGCCATTTATTTTTTGTGCTTTTCATGTTAAATCAGTTTTTGAATAATTTTTTTTGCAGCCTGTATCTCATCCGGGTTTTTAAAAACCGAAGCTGTCACAATGGAACCTTCCAGCATTACATACATAGTCTCAGCAAGTTCTTCGTCTGTCAGCATTTGCCGGTGCCCGGAATTGATGACCAGTGTCTTTATGAAATCTTTACTGTGAATTTTTGCAGCCTGAATTTCAGCCAGTACTCTGGGATCACTAGTTCCGGCTTCATCATTCGCCTTGATAAACGGGCATCCGCCATATTCCCGGATTTCCTGTCGTTTCGTATGATGATCAAAAACAGCCAATAATTTCTCTTTCGGATCACTCACTTCGTTAACGCTGGCTTCCAGTCTGCTGAACCAAAGCTGATGCATACGCTGAATATAGGCAACCAATAAGTCGGTCTTTGTTTCAAAATGCTTGTACAAAGATCCTTTGGCAATATCCGATTCACTGATGATCTGATTGATCCCGGTGTTACTGTAACCCTGAGCGTAGAATAATCGCTCTGCTGTATCTAATATTTTATCAATAACAACTTGTCCTCTCTGTTTCATGTAGCAAATGTAGATATTAAATAGACAACATTGTCTATTTAATACATATGCTTTTCTCTATGACAATTATCGAATTGATATATAGTGCCGGGATAACCTTCTTAAAAAATCAACTGGCATCACTTTTTGAAAGGATGCCAGCTGAATATCTTGAAGAAAATATTTATTGAAAGGAAGCTCTGAATTCCAGAGGGGAAAGTTGGGTTTTATTTTTAAAAAGTTTTGTAAAGGATTGTGGATGCTCAAAACCTAGTTCATAGGCAATTTCACTCACAGACAACTCTGTAGTCGAGAGCTTTTCTTTGGCTTTTTCAATCAGTTTATCATGAATAAACTGCTGTGTACTCTGTCCGGTAAGGGTCGACAGCAATCTACTAAGATAATTGGGAGAAATTCCAAGTTCCAGGGCGACCCGCTGTACCGTAGGCAATCCTTTTGATATGAGACTGTTTTCATTAAAATATTGATCCAGCAAGTCTTCCAAACGGATAAGAATACTGTGATGGCTAATTTTTCTAGTAATAAACTGCCTTTCGTAAAACCTTTCAGAATAATTGAGTAATGTTTCAATATGTGAAATGATGATACTCTGACTGAACTTATCAATCACCGAGTGATATTCCTGTTCAATATTTTCTATAATTCCATGGATGGTACGTTCTTCTTTTTTGGAAAGAAACAAAGCCTCATTCACAGAATAATCAAAGAAATCATACTGTTTAATCACTCCGGCAAGTGATGTATTCCAAAGAAAATCAGGATGAATCAACAGCATCCAGCCGGATTGCTTTTCCTGTGGACCAGAATCTGCTTCAATTCTAAAGACCTGATTCGGAGCAATAAAGAACAGAGTTCCTTCATCAAAATCATATTGCTGCTGACCATATGTCAACTTACCATTGATTCCTATTTTTAAAGAAATCTGATAAAAATCCAGCATCCAGTTGACTTCCCCGATATCGGCAGGGCGTTTTACATCCTTATAATTTACCACACTGATCAGAGGATGTTCAGGAGGAGGAAGTCCTCTGGAACGATGAAATTCCGTGATGGATTTTATTCTTTTTGTAATCCGTCTTTCCATATCTATAAAATTACAAATTGTTTTTATAAGTTGATCACACCACAGATGCCTGCGGTAAAGATTTTTAAAAACTTTTGTGACTTTTGTGGTTCAATATTTACATTCCATCATTGTGATAAGCCGCAGCAAATTCTTTTGCGAAATCTGCCAGTTTTATTCTTCCCAACACCGGTTGATGCTGATAATAATCTTCGTACAAGATCCCGCTTCTCTGGCTGGCCTGAGTTTCGACAAAACCTTTAGCTACCTGTTCATTGAAACCTATATCGAGCCAATTCCTCAACAATTCTTCATCTGAGATTAACTTCCATTCTAAATCCGGCTTACCGATGGCTTCACCTAATGCTTTTGCTATTTCATCCGGAGAGACCTCATCACTCGCAACATATCGTATTTCTCTTCCTTCAAATGGCTTATCAATTTCTTCTGCTACTGCATCTGCAATATCCACAGGAGATACCCAAGGCTCCTTCTGATTCCCTCCCCAATTGGAAATGACGGCCCCCTTATTTTGTATTACAGGAATAAATGAAAGCATATTGAAGTAAATACCAACCGGCCGAATGAATTTAATAGCAATATCTTCCGGCAGCTGCTTCAGAATCTGTTCTACATGATGATGAAAAACAATAATACCCGTTCCTTTATCTGTATGAGCACCAATGCTGCTGAGATGTACAATCTTTTTCACTCCTGAGCGTTCTACAGCGGTTTTGTAATGGCGGCCGATTTCACTGATCTTTCCCAGAAAATCAATGTTTTTATCAAACATATTTCCTGCTGCTTCCATGGTCTCCATCAAATAAACAATGTCTGCTCCTGCAAATGTCTTAGTAAGAAAATCTGCATCAAACATACTTCCTATCGCTGCTTTTGCACCTAAAGCTTCAATGGCAGCAACCCTTTCTTCATGGCTGCTGATCACGGTCACTGAGTGTCCTTTTTTTACAAGTTCTTTTGTAAGTGGCTTTCCGATGTTCCCGATGGAACCTGTTAAAATAATATTCATTTCTTTAATTTTTTGCTGATGTAAAATTCCGAAATGCATCTTAAGAAGGCTTCACCAGATCTATCTTCTTCTTAGCCAAAAAAGCAAATCTGATACGTGGCCGCACTCTTTTCAATATGCAAGCACTTTTTAACACTTTTTTAATCTATAACGGTTGCACCTATTTTGAAGTTTACCTACCTTTGTCTTCGGGATGCGGAAAAGATTTCATCAATATTTGTACAGTTTGTTATTTGCGTTGCTTACCGTTTTAGGTTGGTATTATGGGCAGATACAGCAGTATATCTCAACTGATACTTCTTCTGATCTTCACTTTACCACTGATCTTCTGGTTCACCAGAAAAAAAGCATTGATGAATCTTTTGCCTTTATCAAAAATCACGAGGCCAATGCTGCTTATAATGTAAGCCACCCACGCTATAACAAAATCAGAGCGAATCTTTCTGAAAATGACAACGAAAATGATGACAATGTAGAAACATCCGGTTCTACGGAACTTATTTCGCTTTTCAGAGATGGCTTCTGGCATTTGATCTCAGGCTTCGTGACCACATTTCACGACCAGCAGATTGCTGTTTCACTCGCCCAGTCAGAACACTTAAAGCCCCTAGATGATGACTTGTACATTCAGTACAGGGTCATCAGACTGTGATTTTATATTCATTTTTCCGAAAATCTTATCTGCTTTCTTATTCTAAATGTGAGAGCCGGTAACCTTATTTTTCAATTTTAAATTATTATAAAATATACTATCATGGTCAAAAAATGTCTCATGCATATCACCCTATGCCTTGTTTTCTTGTTGGCAGGCTGCCAATCTGAGAAAAAAGAAAAGACAGAAACAGCGTCGTTCAACACAACAAGTCCGCTTATTAAAGATACTTTAGTCAACAAAGATTATGTTGCTCAGATCCGTTCTATCAATCATATTGAGCTTCGCGCTCAGGAAAAGGGATATATTCAGACTATTTATGTGGATGAAGGACAATTCGTACAAAAAGGACAGTTGCTGTTCAAAATCATGCCTAACCTTTATGAATCCGATGTAAACCGCGCAAAAGCAGAGTCCAGATACGCACAAATCGAATATCAGAATACCAAAAACCTTTCCGACAAGAATATTGTAGCTCCACAGGAAATGGCTATGGCTAAAGCGAAGTATGAAAAGGCTCAGGCCGAACTTTCTTCAATGAACACCCATCTGAAATTTACGGAAATCCGTGCTCCTTTTACCGGAATTGTAGGAAAATTACATGTCAGAAAAGGAAGTCTTGTAGATGAAGGAGAACTGGTAACTGAACTTTCTGATAACAGCAAAATGTGGGTCTATTTTAATGTACCGGAAGCAGAATATCTTAATCAGATGGATGCAAAAAAGGATAACAATCCCATGCATGTACGTCTGAGAATGGCCAATGGTAAAGAATTTACACAAGATGGCATCGTACAGACCATAGAGTCTGATTTTGACAATGAAACAGGAAATATCGCTTACAGGGCTACTTTTCCTAACCCTAAAGGACTGCTGAGGTATGGGGAAACCGGAAATATCGTCATTACATCACCTTATGCCAATGCGATGATGATTCCTCAGAAAGCGACCTTCGAAGAGCTGGAAAAGAAATATGTCTATGTGATAGGCAAAGACAACAAGGTACACGCAAGAGAAATAAAAGTAGCTGCTGAATTACCGCATATTTATGTAGTGGCTTCCGGGCTTGGAAAGGATGACAGAATCCTTCTGGAAGGTCTTAGAATGGTTCAGGAAAACCAAAAGATCAGTTCAAAATATCAAAAGCCTGATAAAGTAATGTCGAATCTGGATCTGTACGCCGAGTAACCCAAAAGCAGCATTATGTTTAAAAAAGTAATACACCGACCGGTTTTCGCTATCGTAATATCGGTTGTCATCCTGTTTATGGGAGGTATCGCAATGAAACAGCTTCCTACCGAACAGTTTCCTAAAATTGCTCCTACCACCGTGGCGGTTTCTATTGCCTATCCGGGTGCAAGTGCAGATGTACTGGTAAAATCCTCTTTGATTACAATTGAAAATGCGATCAATGGTGTTCAGGGAATGCGTTATATCACCACCGATGCTACCAGTGCCGGGGAAGCTACAGTAAACGTTGTTTTTGATCCGGGAACCGATCCCAATGAAGCGGTAGTTCTGGTAAAAACAAGAGTAGACCAGGTAATGCCTTTGTTACCGGAGCTGGTGCAGAAGGAAGGGGTTGTTGTAAACCCGATTCAGCCCAGTATGCTGATGTACGTGAATCTTTACAGTACAAACAAAAGTATGGATGAAAAGTTCCTGTACAATTACTCTATGGTGAATATCATTCCGGAAATCAACCGTATTCACGGGATTGCAAAATCCCAGATTCTGGGAAGCCGAAGATATGCAATGCGTATCTGGCTGAACCCTGACCGTATGCGTGCTTATTCTATTTCTGTAGATGAGGTGATGAAAGCCATTGGTGAGCAGAGTATCATCGGACGTCCCGGAAGAATCGGGCAAAGCTCCGGTATTGCCGCACAGTCTCTGGAGTATGTATTGACATATAAAGGACAGTACAACAAACCGGAAGAATATGAAAATATCATTGTACGCTCCAATTCTGATGGAGAGAATGTAAAACTGAAAGATATCGCCAAAGTAGAACTGGGAAGTGAATTTTTTGATATCTATTCCAATCTTGACGGACATCCTTCTGCTTCTATTGTATTGAAACAAAACTATGGAAGTAATGCCAATGACGTGATCAGAGATGTAAAAGCGAAGCTGGCAGAAATGAAAGGAAACTTCCCTCCGGGTGTAGATTATAAAATCAGTTATGACGTTTCACAGTTTCTGGATGCTTCTATTGAGCAGGTAATACATACCTTGAGAGATGCTTTTATTCTTGTTGCTATTGTAGTATTCATTTTCCTTGGTGACTGGCGTTCTACTCTGATCCCTATTATTGCCGTACCGGTTTCACTGATTGGGACCTTCTTCGTGATCCAGTTTTTCGGATTAACGATTAACCTTGTTACCCTTTTTGCATTGGTACTGGCCATCGGAATCGTTGTTGACAACGCAATTGTCGTTATTGAAGCCGTTCACGCCAAAATGGAAGAAAGTGATATTTCTCCTTATAAAGCGGTAAAAGAAGTGATGGGTGAAATTGCCGGAGCTATTATTGCAATTACCGCCGTAATGGTAGCCGTATTTATTCCGATTTCGTTTATGACGGGACCTGTAGGTACTTTCTACCGTCAGTTTTCTATTACCATGGCCAGTTCTATTGTCATTTCAGCAGTGGTAGCCCTTACCCTGACTCCGGTTTTAGCGGCAATGCTGTTAAAGAACAACCATGGAAAGCCTAAAAAGGTCAATATCTTTACCAAATCTCTAGATGCTTTTAACAGCGGTTTTGATAAGGTTACAGGTAAATATGCTTCATTCCTGAGAAAGATTGTTGACCGAAAAGTGGTCACATGGGGAATTCTGATTGCTTTCTGTGCCGGAATTTTTGTGATCAACAAAGCGCTTCCTGGCGGATTTATCCCGAATGAAGATCAGGGAACCATCTATGCTATTATCCAAACGCCTCCGGGTTCTACTCTGGAACAGACCAATAAAGTTTCCAGAACCTTACAGAAAATCTGTATGGGTGTTGATGGTGTAGAATCTGTATCATCACTGGCAGGATATGAAATCATGACAGAAGGACGTGGATCCAATGCCGGTACCTGTCTGATTAACCTTAAAAGCTGGAACGACCGTGAGCATTCGGTAAAAGAAATCATGAAAGAGCTTGAAGAGAAATCAAAAGATCTGGGAGCTACTATCGAATTCTTTGAACCACCGGCTGTACCGGGATTCGGATCTTCAGGAGGTTTTTCCATGAGATTGCTGGATCTGAACAGAACGACCGATTATCAGGAATTTGATAAGGCCAATAAAGATTTCATCGCACAGCTGAAAAAACGTAAAGAACTTTCCGGTGTATTCACCTTCTTTGCAGCGAATTATCCTCAGTATGAATTGGTATTTGATAATAATGCGGCTATGCAGAAAGGGGTTTCCATCGGAAAAGCAATGGACAACCTCAACATTCTGATTGGTAGTACCTACGAACAGGGCTTTATCCGTTTCGGGCAGTTCTTCAAAGTGTATGTACAGTCATCTCCCGAATTCAGGAGGCTTCCTACGGATATTATGAATCTGTATGTGAAAAACGACCGTGATGAAATGGTTCCTTATTCTGCGTTTATGACGATGAAAAAGACTCAGGGACCCAATGAAATTACCCGTTACAATATGTACAACTCTGCTGCGATCCGCGGGCTTCCGGCTGCCGGATATACTACAGCAGATGCAATTCAGGCTATCAATGAAACGGCTGCAAAATCACTTCCTCACGGTTATAAAGTAGCTTGGGAAGGATTGTCTTATGATGAGGCACAGCGTGGTAATGAGGCTATTTATGTCTTCCTTGTTGTTCTTGTGTTTGTATATCTGGTACTGGCGGCTCAGTATGAAAGTTTCCTTATCCCGTTTGCTGTGCTTTGTTCACTTCCTGTGGGAGTCTTCGGATCGTTTTTATTATTGAAAGCAATGGGTCTTGAAAATGACATTTATGCACAGGTAGGACTGATTATGATCATTGGATTATTAGGAAAAAATGCAGTGCTTATTGTAGAATTTGCTGTAAAAAGACGTCAGGCCGGTGATTCTATTCTTGAAGCAGCCGTTGAAGGGTCCAAAGCCCGTTTCAGACCGATCCTGATGACTTCATTTGCCTTTATAGCCGGTTTGGTTCCGCTTGTTTTCGCAAGAGGTGCCGGAGCTATCGGAAATCACACCATCGGAGCTTCCTCATTGGGTGGAATGCTGATAGGAACTCTGTTTGGAGTGATTGTGATCCCTGGGCTTTATTACATATTTGCCAAGTGGTCTGATGGTAAAAAAATGATAAAAGACGAAGACGAATCTCCATTAAGCGAAGACATGATCCATTATGAATAAAAGAAAAATATATCAATACGCAGGTCTGACAGTCTTCTTGTTAAGTCTTACTGCCTGCAAACCCACAGAAACAGCACTACGTACTGAGAACAAATCTGTCCCTGAAAAGTACGGTACAGCAGAAAATGATACCATCAATACAGGAAAACTGAAATGGAATGAATATTTCAGCGATCCTCATCTTCAGGAATTGATCAGTCAGGCTCTTCAGAATAACCAGGAACTGAATATTGTTCTTCAGGAAATTGAAATGTCTAAAAATGAAATCAAAGCCCGAAAAGGTGAATATCTGCCTTCGGTAGGTCTGAAAGCAGGTGCGGGAGTAGATAAAGTAAGCCGTTATACTAATATTGGTGCTATGGAAGCCAATACGGAAATAGAACCGGGAAGGGAAATGCCTGAACCTCTGTTTGATTTCGGAGTGGGTGCCCAGGCAAAATGGGAAACGGATATCTGGGGAAAGCTTCATAATGCAACCAAAGCCCAGATACAGAGGTATCTTGCGGGTATTGAAGGTAAAAACTTCATGACCACCCATCTGATCTCAGAAATTGCCGACTCTTATTATGAATTACTGGCAATGGATAACGAGCTTGTTATTTTAAATCAAAATATCAAAATTCAGAATGATGCATTGGAAATTATCCGGGATTTGAAAAAGAATGCCCGATCCAATGAGCTGGCAGTACAGAGATTTGAAGCTCAGGTTTTGAAAACCCAGGGAATGCAGTATGATATTCAGCAAAAAATTGTTGAAACGGAGAACAGAATTAATTTTCTTGTAGGAAGGTTTCCGCAATCTGTAGAAAGAAGCCAGAATTCGTTTGATTCTGTAGTTCCTCAGGCCGTGTATGGCGGAATTCCGTCTGAACTTCTGGAAAACAGACCGGATATCAAACAGGCTGAATATGAACTTGCCGCAGCAAAACTTGATATTAAAGTGGCTAAGGCAAGATTCTACCCATCTCTTGATCTTTCTGCCGGTGTAGGGTTACAGGCTTTTAATCCTTTGTATATTATCAAGCCTCAGTCATTTCTGTTTTCTCTTGCGGGAGAACTTACGGCTCCCTTGATTAACAGAAGAGCGATAAAAGCAGCGTACTCCAATGCCAATGCAAAACAGATTCAGGCGGTGTATCATTATGAGCAGACAGTTTTGGGAGCTTATATTGAGGTAGCGAATCAGCTGTCTAAAATCCATAATCTGGAAAGCAGTGTGAACATCAAATCGAAGGAAGTTAATGCTTTAACCAAGTCTATTGATATTTCCAACGATCTGTTCAAATATGCCCGTGCCGATTATATGGAGGTTTTACTGACTCAGCGTGATGCTTTGGAATCCAAATTTGAGCTGGTGGAAAAGAAAGTGAATCAGCTTAAAGCGAGTGTAGCAGTATACAGAGCTTTAGGTGGCGGATGGGACCAGGCTCCTCTGGTTGTTCCGGATATTAAGAAACAATAAATCCATATTGTAATCTTGTTTTCATAAGAAGTCTATCGAAAGATAGGCTTCTTTTTTTGGTAGGTTTTGGCTAAAGCCGAATGGAAGCTGAGTTCCTTTTGATTAAACGGGCTAAAGCCCGTTGCTATTGAATATTACAAATGTTCGGAGGATATGTTTGTATTCATAACTTGTAGTTCATAATTCATTTCTCCTAGCCCTGATAGCAGCGGTTACCCCACAGCAGGAAACGGGTTCAGCCAGGTGCGAGGAGTATGAGCGGATAGCAGGATAAAGCTCCTGATGCCTGCTCTTATGATTGATAATGCTATAAAATAAACAATAAGTCTACTAAATCAATAGACTTGTAATGTTAATTTTAATTCATTGATTCAAATATAACTTTTTTATCATTTTTTAACATTTCAAAAAACAACACAAATCACTGGTTTACAAATAAATAAAAATATATTATTTCATAAACTATTATTAGTCTACTAAATTAGTGGGTTAATATGATTTTTCTCATACTTCGCTTTTACCGGTGTTTGCCAATTATTAAATAATTTTGAACCAGTTAAAAAAAAATATAAAACTTTATTCTCATGAATAAGAACCACTTTGATTCTTACCTATGCACCATCACGGCAATAGCTGCTGCACAACACAAGTGTTCTGCAGGATCTGCCCTTTCACAGCACACCTGTATTTCTGAAGACATGTGCTTTGATATGATGTGCAAAATGATGATGTGATACTTTCTAAGAAATACATTCATTACTGTAGGAATTAAAGCCCGAAAATTCAAGGCTTCTTTCATCCGGGTACATCTTCTGTAAAATTTACTCTTTCGCTATTGATATCCTCCCCGAAAAGGGAGGCAGAAAGCTCCATTTTTTTTACCGGAAGATCAACAGTAATACACAATTCAGTTTTAAACCTAGATTAATATAATGAAAAAGAAACAATGCAAACTTGGTGTATTGGCTTTACTCCTATT
>JASLCD010000279.1 GCA_030146295.1 Chryseobacterium sp. | reverse complement strand
TGAAAGAGTTGATTTTCAGTATTTTATAAATTTACAAACAATTTTTCGCGCCAAAAGAGGGGCAAAGATACAAAAACTTATCCACAATAACAAATAAATCATCTCATTTCGAGACTCTTAAAAACAAGAGAGACTGCCCAAATATGAGCAGCCTCTCTACAACACAAGCTAATCTTATGATTATTTCACAATAACCTTATAAGATTTTATTTTTGATTGGGTTTCTATTTTAATGATATAAACTCCTGTAGGAAGTGAAGCGGTATCAATACCGGTATCTGCAGTAAACGTATCTGTCTTAATAACCTGTCCCTGTGCCGAGAACAATGTGTACACTCCTTCTTCTGCAGATGTGATTCTAAGGTTTTCACCGGCTTTTACAGGGTTGGGATATACTTTTACATCATTCGCTGCATCAGCAATTTCCGGAGCCGTGATTTTTGCAGCAGTTTTGGAAGCATTTTTCAGCAATGAGGCATAAGGAGAAAGCGGTGAATCGGGAGATCCTCTTTTCACAAGATCTGTATCTACAACAGCCTGAATACCATCTTTATCTTTATCATTAATCGTAGAGATGAATCCGCCTCCTAAAGTATCAAGATTTCCTTTTCCGATCTTATAAAGATCGAGATCTGAACCATTGGAAGTAATATCCAGGAAGTCAGGTTTATCATCCCCATCTGTATTTTTGATTGCATATTTCAAAACTCCCGAGTCAGGCGAGGTTTCCAGAATATCGGCGATACCATTTTTACCTACCGGAACATTCGCATCAATAACACCGTTGTGATCTGCATCAATCTGATTGATTACAGACACAGGAATTCCTGATTCAAACAAATCTAAGATTCCGTCGTTATCAGAATCAAGATCCAGATAATTCGGAACTGAATCTCCCAATACCGGTGTTAACAGAATATCTCCTTCATTGTCATCGTCCTGGAATTTTCCATTTTTATCAAAATCTTCAACAGCATCAGGAATCCCGTCGTTATCAGAATCCTGATCACAAGCATCCACAATACCATCTCCATCTGTATCCAATGCAGGAGATTTGTCATTTACTTCAGTACAGCCTTCCGCACAGTCAGGAATTCCGTTTCCGTTATTATCTATACTGTCATCCCCTCCAGGGCAAAGATCGAAACAGTTCGGAACACCATCATTATCATCATCTCTGCTCGCAAAAGCATTATAGATATAATAATTCTGAGGAATGCGAATTGCGGTTCCGCTGTTGAATGTAATCTTAATACGGTTAAAAGGCTTTGTAGCCTTCCCACCGACATAGAATTTATTTGAATTCGTAGTGAAGAAGTTTCCACTAATGAGACTTCCTGAGCTTGTAAAGGTATCCGTTAAAGTATTGCCGTTATATAATGTGACAGTAATATTTTCCAGAACACTTACTCCAAGGAGATTCCCCGCTTTTTCTACGGTGAATCCAGCCATCGTATTAACAGGAAGCATAGAATTACTGCTTACCGTTGCATATGATGAGAAAATACTAAGAATGGATGCTGCGGGAACAGTTGCTGTTGCATAATTAGACGGATTATTATCTACAATCGCTTCCGGATTGGTCATTTTAGCTAAAACAAGTCCAAGGAATCCCGGTCCTGATGTCCATGCGGTACCTGTCACCAAATTTCCGGGTACGGCAGAACCACTTGTCTGGATTTTATCATCACACTCACAAGAGAGAGGTTCTTCAAAGGCATAGTATACTTTCAAGGATCCCAGATTAAATCCTAATGTTTGGGTAATTTTTAATCTTACTTCATTGAACGGCTTAGTCGTAGTTAATGTAACCTTCTGCTTTCCTGAACCAAATCCCAATACTTTAATATTAATTAATCCGCCTCCGTCAGACAGCTGCTTTGAATCCTGAAGCTGACCAAAAAGATAAGTTTCTATGGTAATATTCTTTAAAAACTCAGCGCTCAGGAGCTTTCCCTGATCATCCGGTTCTATAACAAATCCGGTTCTGTTACCTGCAGGATACACCTGGTTCTTATCAAGAACTCCTACTGAATAAGACCCCAGCAATCCGATCGGAAGAACTATTGATCCATAAGAGTTCTTATTTCCGTCTCCAATTCTTTCTTTATTCTGAACATAAGAAAGGGGAGCCAGAAAACTGCTGCTTCCTGATACATTTCCGTCAACCCCGCTTCCTGCGATGATATCGTCACAAATACCATTATTATCTACAGGTACTTTTGCAGGGTCAAATGCAAATGCATAATACACATTCATTGCACTGAATACAGAAAGAACATTGGTTTGATATAATCTCACTTCATCAAATTCTTTTGAAGTTTTAAAATGCAGGAATATCCTGTTTTTACTTCCACCGAATGCCGGAACTGACAAAAGTGTACTGCTGGTACTGGTCTCCTGGAGAACTCCATTTCTGTACGTACTGATTCGCAAAGAGCTCAAAAGATCAACGGTAATAAAACTTGTCCCAAGATCTACATTGAATCCCGTAATATATCCCGCAGGATATGTTGTATTTTTATTCTTTACAGAGATTCCGTTTCCACTTAACAGGGATGCAAAATTTCCCATGCTTACGCTGTTATCAAGGCTTGCATCCACTACCGGATTCATGCTCCCGCTATAACAGGCTAAACAAATCCCTGAATTGTTGACAGGTTTTGCTTCTACCCCCATTCCGCGGATGGGTTCGTAGCCCTGCTGTGCACATACTGCTACAGACATCACCAATGTCATGAGTATTACAGCTAACTTTTCGAATAATTTTCTGGTCATTTTTTATTTTTTTAAGGTTTGTGTTTATTTTTATTGAATTAGTAGAGCGCTTTCCAGTTAGTTCCGTTACAGCCTTCATGCACTTTAGAGGTTGTATTGTATCGAATGGCTCCTTCTTCAGCTGTAGAACATGCTGCATTGGCACCGGAAGCAATCCCCTTCATCTGAATGGCAGCTCCTGTAGCTGTAGCCGCAGTAGGAACCATATTGATTCCCAATATGGTATCTGTCCCGTTGCTTTTATTGAAGAAAATATGTTGTTTGTTGGCATAAACCATCTGACCTGCTGCTGCCTGACCTGAAAAACCTATTGCAAAAGCTTCTGTGCCAGTGGCTGTATTTGCCGAACCAACAGCAATGTTATTCAATGATGTTGTATTTCCGCTTCCTATAGCAATGCCGCCACTATTGATATGATTGTTTCCAACAGTAAGGCCTGTAAGTCCTGTTACAGTATTTAAGTTTCCAAATACCAAATTATTGGCTCCGCTGGCATTATTGCTATTTCCTATTACTTTAGCACCATTATTCGCTGTATTTCCCAATCCGATAGCTACAGCAAGGAAATTCCCCTGTGCAGAAACGGAGTTATCTTTTCCCAATGCAATATTTGAGGAGGTACTGTTTGTAAGAATATTATTGGATCCCCATGTAAATGAGGCGTAAGGACCTGTTGCAGAGTTAGAATTTCCGCCCTGTAAGGTTCCGTTAGTATCTAATATCCCTTTTACGTTTTTCTGAGTAGCCAGAACCAAATTCTGACTGTCATTTGTTCCCAAGTAGTTCCCGGCACCAACATCTGTTCCTAAGGTAGCCGCTGCGGCTGTTGTGCCACCATTTCCAACTGTACGCCAGCTTCCGCTTAAACTTCCCCATTTCGTACCATCAAAATAATAGTACCCAGGTGAAACAACATCAGCGGTCTGCCCGGATGGTGTTGTTTCAGCGGCTGTAACATATACTATTGCTCCTGTTTGGGCTGTAGTATAATTTTTAGCTTTTAATTGTACTCCTGTAAGCCTTGGAGCAATCACACCATCAAGTTTAGCGGAGTTGGCAGGTGATCCTACTATATCAAAGGTTGCCTGAGCCTGGTTCGTATTGATCCCAACCTGTGCTGATGCCGATAAAGCAACTGATAAAAGAGCGATGGTTAATAATCTGTTTTTCATGTCTAATGATATTTGCTGTTTTTTTATGTATATGTGTTTTTTGAAAGGACAATTCTCTGATATTCTCATTCAAATAATAAATGAAATAACAGATTGCACTGCAGGAAAGCGCTTAAGATTGTTAGAAATATTATGGGATAAGAGAGTGGATTATTTTATCAGGAATTTTAATAATAAACTTAAAACCATCAACGAGTTTCAAGGAATTGATATAGAACTTTTGAACCTCATTGAATATCAGGAAAATGTTTTCCCTGGAGCCTGGATAGGAATAAGTCCATTTACTCCATACAGCGACAAATTGTATATCTCTAAAGAAGAATGACTGAATACTTTTATGATTAAAAAAGGGAAAATTATGGTGCGGGCTACTGCTGCAGAATGCATAAGCTCCATTTTGAACGGCTGACATTTTGTTCCCTGCTTCAGATAGGTGAACTGAAACATCAGCTAAACATCGCTGCGGATGATTATTTATAGCTGTACAATATAGTAATCCGGTTTTACTCATTACTACAGGTATAAACTTAGCGTTTATTTTTCCTACAGCCGCCAGAAGCAACAAAAGTGTAATCTTATGGCCGTAGGAAAGAAAGTAATTTCTCTCCAATTATGTTGTGTTTTTTCGGTACAAATATAATATTTTTTCAACCAAAACAATACTTTATTAAAAAAAATATAAGCAAAATAAACAATTAACAAAATAAAAATAAAACATTATGTTAATTATTATCAAATAGATAATCATAATAAAATATAACAAGAAAGGAATGAATAATATTCAAATACTATTATCAAATAAAACACACATTTACAAAGACTTACATACAAAAAAAAGCCCAGGCATTTGCCCGGGCTTCTATATTTATAATAAAATTGAAATTATTTCAATTCTACTTCAGCACCAGCTTCTTCTAATTGCTTCTT
>JASLCD010000467.1 GCA_030146295.1 Chryseobacterium sp. | reverse complement strand
CTAACGCTGTAGAAGCTAAAAAATTAATTGACGAGTCTGGTCTTCCGGTACACTCTGCAATTACTTTGGAAGAAGCTGCAAACAAAGTAAAAGAAGTTTTAGCTTAATCTAAAATTTTCAGATAAATAAGAAAACCGTTTCATTTTTGGAACGGTTTTTTTTGTTGGCACATGAAGGATATAGTTTTGTAATAACTTCAGCGGAAATGTACTATTGTAAACCTAACAGGTTTTTAAAACCTGTTAGGTTTAAACTTCTTCAATTAATCATCATAAAAAAGACCACTTCAATAGTTGAAATGGTCTTTATATTTTTAAATTATTTTTTACTTATCCTGATGGCTTTCCGGCAAATTAGCCTCTCCACTTGTAATACTAATACTTGTGGGCGTTACCAACTGAATTTTATCCGCATCAAAACGTTCTTTAATACCTAAATAAGCTTTACTTCTTACCTGGGCAAGATTAGCCCCAACCTTTATCCAGAACTTGACCTGAAGGTTAAAGGCACCCTGTTTAAGGTCTGTAAAGATAACTTCTATGGTATCCAGCTTATCCACATTGTCAAGATTTTTGATGACATCAAGAATCCCTTTCTGTGCTTTGGTGATATCTTCATCGGCCGGAATTTCAAAATTTAAAATAATCCTGCGCTGTGGGGAAGCCGTAATATTATAAAACGGAGCATTGAAAACTACCTGATTGGGAATATACGCTTTCTTGCCATCATCAGTAAGAATTTTTGTGGTTAAAAAACCAATTTCCTGTACCGTACCGGAGTGTGCTCCGATGGTAATATAATCTCCTACTTTGTAGGCTTTGTCAATTCCAATCAGCATTCCTGAGAAAATACTTGATACAAGATCTTTTAGAGCTACCCCTGCAATAACCCCTGCAACTCCTAAACTTCCGATAAACTTCCAGAGAAAACCACTGAAGCCCATTATTTCAAGCGCAATAAAGGTTCCCATCAGCATGATCAGAAATCTGAATACACTGATTAAAGTGACTAATGAACTTTCTTTCTGGCTCTTCGGGAAGAATTTGTGAAACAATTTTACGGCTGCCTGACTTAAATATTTACTGGTGATGAGAAAAAATGTAAATACTAAAATTCCGACAATGAGTTTGGGCGTGAGCTCGGCAAATGTGACGTACCAGCTTTCCAATACTTTATAAACAAGATCTACATACCTGAGTCCGGTCTTCTCCATGAATAAAATTTTAATTAAAGATATAAATTTTCATCAAAAAATTTGCCAGTTCCAAAAAGTCTACTAAATTTGTAGACTATAAAAGCAACGTATTATGTCAATTAAACTAGGAGATACAGCACCCAATTTTCAGGCAGAATCATCTGTAGGTGATATCAATTTCTATCATTATCTTGGAGATTCCTGGGGGATTCTGTTTTCGCATCCTGCAGATTATACTCCGGTATGTACTACAGAATTAGGGTACACGGCAAAGCTGCAATCTGAATTTGATGCCAGAGATACCAAAGTAATTGCTTTGAGTGTAGATGGAGTAGAGGATCATCAAAACTGGGTGAAAGATATTAATGAAACTCAGAATACCAATGTACAGTTTCCTATTATTGCGGATAAAGACAGAAAAGTTTCTGAGCTGTATGATTTTATTCATCCTCATGCTTCGGTGACGGCTACTGTACGTTCTCTTTTAATTATTGATCCTTCCAAAAAAGTAAGACTGATTATTACCTATCCGGCCTCTACAGGAAGAAATTTTGACGAAATCCTTAGAGTGCTGGATTCTTTACAGCTTGTGGATAATTATCGCGTAGCTACTCCTGTTAACTGGGAAAATGGTGAAGATGTCATTGTTCCGCCAACGATTTCTACAGAAGAAGCAAGGAAGATATTCCCAAAAGGGGTGACGGAAATAAAACCTTATTTACGATATACCCCCCAACCCAATACATGATTTTATTTGATTTTTTATAGTTTAGTTTTAATTTGTACGAAAAGTGCCCCGGAAGTAAAATTCCGGGGCACTTTCATTTTTTTATAAGTATTTCAGTGATTACTTAACGTCGTTGATGATTTGTTTTGCCTTAGATGTTGGAAGATAAATCTGGAATCCTAAACCAAAAGTAATTTTGTTTGTATATCCACCGCTTCCGAATCCTGCGTTTGCATCATATTTCACTAAACCTTCCAATCCGATGTTTGGAGTGATGAAGTAAGAATAACCAGGTCCAAATCCAAAGTTAAGACCGTTAGAAGAAGAACCTCCTTTAGAGATTGACATACCTCCAACACCTACGTTACCTTCGAAGAACCATCTTCCGTGGTGAAGCAAGTTGTTTACTCCCTGCTCTCCCGGGTTAAGATAATAACGCCCTAATGCTCCTACATTATATGTAAAGGTAGTGGGTGCATCTTTAGCTCCTTTGAAGCCTAAATCTACATATCCCCCAACTGCAATGTTATCTTCGATGAAATATGCTCCTTTTGGCTGAATTGCAAAGTCGTATCCTGCTCCTTCATTTAAACCAAAATTTGCCCCTGCAAGGTTACCCCCTACCATCCAATTACCTTTCTGAATCTGAGCGTTTGCGGTTGCTGTTAAACCTGCTACGGCTAATATCCCTGTTAAAATAAGTTTTTTCATAATTTATTATTTTAATAATTAAATGTTTATTATTCACGAGTTATAGAAAAAACAATAAATGTGCCATACTCTTAATTTTAGGTAATTTTTCTAAATAAACGTTAATAATATCAGGGATATAGAATTTATTTTTTTAACATATTCGCTGAGGATTTCGTAATGATAAAGAAAATAAAAAGTAGGTTTTGGAAAAGAATTGATAAAAAGAGGCAATACCCCCAAGTGCATTTTTTCCTTTGCTGAGCCTGCTGATTTTTAAATAAATAAAAGAATTAATGAGATGATAAGCCCTGCAATAGTAAATTTAATTCCGCGTTTGAAAGCCTTTGTCTTAGGATTGAACATCCAGAAACTTGAAATGACAAAAAAGAATAGAGAAACTCCGAAGAATACGCTCAAAGGTGAGATCGCATCCTTAGACTGAGATTTGTGAAGAGAAACCATTTTATCCAATACAAAAGGTAATTCTTTCTTAGTGTACTTGGCTTTTCCGGTCGCACTGTCATACGTTCCCTGTTTGAAATAAAGAACACTTCCTTCTGTTTTTTCTACTTCAAGACCTTTCATCTTCAGCTCTTTTTTCAGTTCTTTCTCTGAAAGATTGGCAGCAATGTTTTTTTCATATTTCTTTTCGTTCTTCAGAAAATCGGTGTCTCTGTATACCAGAAGAATTCCACTTAACGAATACACGGCCATAATTCCGGCAAGAAAATAGCCCAGATAACGGTGTGTAATTCTCATGAAACTTCTTGTGTCTTTAATCTTGTCCATATCTTATTGTTTTGTTTTTAAATTTCAAAAGTGGAAACTGCAAAATTGCAATCTCCACTTTTAATAAAGAAGTAATTATATTGTAATTCTAAAGCTTGTACGTCAGCGTAAAATAATAGTTTCTTGGAGTGATAGGATTCACTGAATAATTCTCGTGAACATTGTAGTTGACGACATCAAATAAGTTCCCCACTTTCCCCTGGATAGAGAACTTTTTCCAACCGTAACCCACACTGATATCTACAGTTGTGAATCCATTGATGTCAATCATTCTTGTCTGCTGAGACTGTCCTTTTACATCATTCCAACCTGCCTGTCTTTTTCCTGTATAGAATGCTGTAGCTCCTACTTTCAAGCCTTTTGCAAAATCTGTAAAGGTATAGAATACAGATGCATTTGCTGTAAGTGCAGGAGTTCTTACCAACTTTTGATCTTCCACAAATCCGTTATCCGGAGTTTTTGTATAGACTGTGTTGTTATAAGAAACACCTCCTATTAAAGAAAGGTATTTTGTAGGATTCCCTGTGATATCCAATTCAACCCCTCTACTTCTTATATTACCTGCATACACTTTATATAATGCAACCTTATTGTCTGCAAGATATGGAGATGTATAAGCATCTCTGTTGTTTATCTGATAAGCAGTTAAGTTAACAGCAATTGCATTGTTCCATAGGTTTTTCTTTACTCCTACTTCATACTGATCAATTGTAGATGCTTTTAAAGATTGATTATTCTGATCAAACCCTGAGTTAGGTGAGAATGAATTGGTATATGTTGCAAAAACGGATAAATTATCATTAGGATTGTAGATTAATCCTACTTTTGGAGATACCGCATGAGCTTGAGAACCACTTGCTGCGGTAGGAGTTTCTGTTCCCTTTAAAAAGTCTTTTACTTCTGTATCATCATTTTTTAAATAAGACCATCTTACCCCTGCCAATACTTTGAACTCTTTGGTAACATTAATTAAATCCTGTGCATATAGCCCAAATCTTTTGGTAGCAATTCTGTTTCTTGATGCTCTATATGTATCTGGCATAGCTCCATCATTCGACCATGTAGATGGGTTATTTAAATATAATGTTCCATAGTTAACATCAGCCGGATTAGCAAAATTATAAGCATAAGTATCTGCTAAGCCATAATCTCCATCTGCCCCGAATAATACCTTATGAATAATGTTTCCTGTTTTAAATTCGCCATTTAAGTTAACTTGTAATGAGGTATAGTTCTGTTCAGTATAGTTTCTTCCCAAAGTTCTGCCCCATGACGGATTAAAATTTCCTTTTCCGGATTCATACTGCCATTGGATTCTTTCCGTTGAAAAGTAATCTTTTGTATAATTCTGATAGGAAGCAACAGCATTTAAACTCCACTTACTATTCAATTGATGATTCAGCACAACATCCGTAGTAGCCTGTTGATTGGTTTGATACTGCCAGTTGGACCCTAAAAAGCTTCTGCGGTCTACTTCAGTAGCTAATCTTGATACCCCTGTAGTTTTATCAGTAACACTTCCAATCCCATAATCCGGGGTGAAATGCTGATATAGATAATCTCCTTCTACAATCAACTGAGTGTTTTCACTTAAATTAAAAACAAAAGACGGATTAAAATAATGCTTTTTAGATTCTACCACATCTCTGAAACTTTCAGCATATTCATAAGTACCATTCACTCTGAAGGCTACTTTTTTGCTTAAAGGTCCATAAATATCAAACATTGGTTTGTAAGAATTCCAGCTGCCACCACTTAACCCAACTGAACCACCGAATTCAAATCTTGGTTTTTTTGTAATAAGATTTACAATTCCACCAGGTCCTACGTTACCATATAACATGGCGTTTGCTCCTTTTAAAACTTCAACTCTTTCCAGACCGCTTACTTCCGGGAAAACACCACTGTTTACTTTTGCTCCGTTCTTGAAGATATTATCGTTCCCAAATATAAAACCTCTTCCTCCAAAACTATCCTGGGATCCTCCTCTTGCAGAAGTTAAGTAAATACCATTCACATTTTTGATCACATCACTCAGCTGTTTTGCCTGCTGCTGCTCAATGATTTCGTGAGTAACAATAGCAATAGGCTGTGGGTTTTCCATTACCGTCAGGTTTGATTTTGTTGATAATGGTTTTGCCTGGTTAGGATTTCCTGTTTTGTGAAGATTGATATCCTCAATGGTCTGAGTTCTGATGGTGTCTGCTTCAACGTTTTTCAGCTGTGAACTTGCTGAAACAGCAATAAATAGAAGACCTAAAGAAAGTAATTGTCTTTTCATTTTATTTTTATGTAGAACAGTTTTAAATAAGGCGCAAATGTAAGTATTTGTTTAG
>JASLCD010000441.1 GCA_030146295.1 Chryseobacterium sp. | reverse complement strand
TTAACTAAAAAATATATATCAAATATTAACAATAATTAACACAGATGATAAAAATCATTAAAATATTCTAATTATTTAGCATGCGATTTTATAGAATCTGTTTTTATTTCACCTTTTGCGTCTGAAGTTTTTTTATCTTTTTTCTTCTTTTTAAACAAAGAATTGAAGCTTTTACTCCACACAACCCCTCCTCCATAGGCTTGATTTGCAGAACCGTTGGTACTCACCATACCCATACCAATATTGGTAGGTTTGGAATATCCACGGATGATTAAACTTCCATCATTCTTTTTGGAAAGGTCATATTCTACAGATCCTTCGCCGGAAAGGTAGTTATTCTGTGTGTTATCTGTTTTCGATAGAGGAATTCCCAATCCGGTCTTGATATTAACTCTAGGAGAAAGCGCTACACTTACTCCTGCATTAGCTCTGTCCCCCACGGTCGAGTTCTGGTCTCCTTTTACATAATTAAGGTCAATCTGAAATTCATTACTCATTGTATTAAGAACAGATCCCAACTGTTTAAGAAGCATGTTATATCCTTGCGATTCCGCCACGTTACCAACATTTACTTCCACTCCACCACTATTGGATACGTTAAAGGTACTCAACAAAAGAACCGAACCGAATTGGAGTACTTTCTCCCCTTCCTGACTCATTTTAGCCGCCAGTGTTTCTCTTACTTGGCTGGACACGTCCATAGCCGTTACATTCAGATCAATCTGAGGGTCTACCAAAGATTGGGTAATATGAGCCTGTAACAGAACACTGATAGGCTGCAGTTTTCCCATACTCAGATATTCCCCAACATTGGCCACCATTCTCATATAATTGGCATTAATATCTAATGCAGGTTTCATTGCATCACCGTCCCATCTGATACTACTGTTTTTTTCAATCTGGAAAGTTTTATTAAGGATTGCCTTAGAGACAAATGTTCCGTTATCCACTTTATAAGTACCGCTCATCGCAATATTCCCCTGTCTGTTCATATGGAATCTCAACGGATCTGCAGAACCTTTTACGGTAATATTTCCTACATCATCTCCTACCAGTACATTTACGGTAGTTCCTTTATCTACAGCCAGATTGAAATCAATATTCATATTGGCTCCCGTTTTTTTCTTTTCTTCCAGTGTAATCAGCCCGTCTTTTCCTTCTTTCAGGAATCTCAGCATTTTAAATTCTTCAACATTGGACGTAGAACTGGAATTAAAGGTAAAGGTACTCCCGTTAAGCGCCTTCATATTAGGCGTTGTAATACTTAGTCCTGAAACAGGTCCATCCACGTAAAGATCTCCCTGCCCGTAAACTCTTCCCCAGAAAAGGTCAAAATCTTTTTGAGTAGTATTAAGCATTAACAGATTGTCTGCTCTCATTACGAGAGATACCCCCATCGAAGAAAGGGTCTCAAACTGGATCGCCCCGGATATATTCCCTTTAGAATTGGTTCTGCCGTCATGCACCTCAATATTGTTGAGGATGGCCAGTCCTTTGGTCAGCTGAATCACCGTATCATCAAATGCGTAATCCACTCCTGTAAACAAAAGCTTTAATCCAAAATCTTTTAACGCTATATCACCGCTATAGTCCAGATTGCTGAGCTTTCCGTTAATTTTAAGATCTCCGGTTGCTTTTCCTCGTAGATTCCCGAAAATAGTCTGTACAAACTGCTGTGTAAATGAGAGGTCAAAATCACGCATTTCTGCCGTAAGATCAATGATCGGAGAAGATGTATTATTGTTAACTGTTCCTGTCAGGTTAAGGCTGTTATTCCCTAAAACTCCTGCAGAATGTACTTTCACATCTATATCATACACATTCAGTGAGAAACCATTAGTAGCAGAAATGGAGATATCTCCCATATCATTTCCATTCATCTTGATAGCATCAATATTAAGATCTACCAGTGGCTGCAGTGTACTTTTATCCATTTTGATCTTGACACTCCCGTTGGCAAGACCTTTTATATCCATGGTATTTCCTCCGGACTGCATTTCCAGAAGTTTTTCTATTGCGAAGTCATTGATGTCCGCATCTACATAAAAGTCTTTTGCTGACTTAAACTGTGCTTCTTTAATAAACAAAGCACTTTTATCGGAATAAACCCTAAGATTTCTAATATCAAAATCCCCGGTATTCTTTCTATAAGTAATGGAATGATTCAGTTCGGGACTTGTATCTATAGCCCAGGTCACTTCATTGAATTTGACTTCGGTAGGTTCAAATCTGAATACATAATCACCTGCTGCATCCGTAGACTGATCTACGTTGATCGCATATTCTTTAAGTTTTTCATTAATTTCATCATCAGGGCTTCCATGCTTAAATACGGTAGCCAGGTGAAGAGTATTTCCATTCTCATTATTCCCTTTAAGCTCAAAATCTTTGATGACATTTTGATTGTAGATAACTCTGTTTATCTTAGCATACAATTGCTGGTTAAGGTCTGCTGTGTTAATTCTCACTTTAACGCTGTCTACCATTGCACTGTCTCTGCTGAGATTCTTTCGGTCGTTAACTTTATAATCCGGATTGGAAGCTGCCAGTGCTTTATCAGCATCTGTAATTTCTTCCTCTTTCGTCATCATATATTTCAGAGAAGTAGCATCCAGATTCAGAATCAGATTATTTGAATCTCCATTATATTCTCCTTCTACAAGAGCACCGTGAGGCAATCTCAGTTCAGGCAAAAAATAATTGACCAACCCTTGCTGAACATCAAACTTCAGTGCAAAATTCTGTCCATGATATATTTTTCTCGGCGGCGGCCCCACCAATATTTTGCCTACTCCGTTTTCTACCATTCCCATAAGATCCGCCAGGCTGTATCTCCCTGATATTTTACCAGTAGCAGCTCCCGGCGCATCTACATCAATCACACGGCCTCCTGCTTCTACAAAAGTTTTTAATTTGGCATTCGGAATATTGTATTTTTGAGTTGCTGTAGCAAAGTTCAGATTATTGGCATTCACATCTAAAGTAAGGTCATTAATGGAAGACATGGCCATCTTACCTTCAACCTGACCGCTTACCACCTGATTACCGGGTTTATTGGTGAAATAATTCATGTTCAGGTAGGTGACATCTGCATTGACATCCATGGATACTCTTGAAGTACTGAAATCTATTAATCCTTTGACTGTAGCTTTTGCCTGCTCATCATTAACGGTGATAAGTCCGTTGTATTTTTTATGATCCAATAACCCATCCAGATACAGATTATTGATCGTTTTATCCATTATTTCAACACTTGCAATCTGAGATTTGGTTGTCAGGCGCATGGTATTGACATCAAAGCTTTGCCCGTTAAGATCGAATTTACCGGAAATTAAACCTACCGTTTTATTCTTTGTAATAACAGATGTATTAAGGTCTTTCACATCAAGATAACCGGAATACTTAGGCATTGCCGTACTGTAACCTGACAAGGTAAGTTTGGAAATTTTAGCCTGTCCTATTCCTGTCATTAAATTCCCGTTGTCCACATAAATCTGATCCGGATTTACTCTTGCTGTTCCGTTATACTTTAACTTTCCAAAATCATCAGCAAAATTCTTCATCTTTTTGGAGATAAAGGAAGGCATCATTGCTTTTAAATCCTTATAGGTAAAATCTGTGGAAAGATCTTTTGTTTCAATCGAAAAATGTCCTTTCAGCAGGTTGTCTACCTTCATTGTTTTGGTTGCAATGTTGACATCAGGATTTCTGATCAGGAAGTTTTCAAGATGGAACTTATTGAGAGGGCCTGTCATTGTTCCCGATAGATTGAATGGCTTGATATTATCCCAGTTTGTTACAAAATAGCTGATGTCATAACCACTGATCTGGCTTCCCTGCTGAATATTCATATCCCATCGTACTCTGTCAGCAAAATCCGACCAGGATCCGTTATGAATATTAAATTTGATATCTCCCTGAAGTAAGGTGTGATCTGTATTGAGCGTAAGATCTTTCAATGATAAAAACTGCTTCGTTAAAGACAGTTCTGTTGAAAAAGTATCCACAATATGAGATTTCCCCCATCTTGAGGTTACAAATGACATATTATTAATCAATGCCGAAACATTCGGTCCATTGACTTTTACATTAGGTGCTTTTAAATTGAATTTTGTTGCTGTAAGCCATTTCCCATGTTCTCCGGGAGAATTTTCATTAATGATAGAAACTTTAGAATCAATAATCTGTACTCTGGAATTCAGCTGAAAAGGAGGTTTGTTGGGATTTCTTTTCTTTCCGTCATCAAAAAGTTCTGTAAATCTCACAAAATTGGATATGCTGTCTCCTTTATAGGTAATCACCCTTACATCAGCATTAACGAGAGTTAGAGAATTGAAACTTAAAGAATTGCTTTTTCCTGAAATGGCATTCACTGCAAGAGATATCCAGTCCGAATCTGCACGGAATTCACGGGCTTTAATAAAATCAAATCCTTTATAGTCTTTTACTTTTAAGCCTTTTATCGTTACATCTCCGAAATAATTGACATCGACACTTTCTGTGGAAAACCCTGATTTGAAATCTTTATTAACAATCTGAAGAGCCTGATCTGCTGCCCATTGCTTCGTCACCGGAAGATTGATAACGATCAATATACCTCCTACCAGAAATAAACCGAGCCAAAAGAGAATCAAAAGAAGTTTTGCCCACCAGGTATAGCTGGTAACATCTTTCATCGCCTGTTTCCCGAACTCTTCAGCCGTTTCTACAGGATGATGTATAGCATCTGAAGCAAGCTCAGATGCTTCTTTTACTGTCTCCCGAACTTTTCCTTCAACATTTTCGACAGTTTTCTGCACCTGATCACCTAGGTTTTCAGCTACCGATTTTTTATTCTCATTCTCGTTATTATTCTCTAACTTTGCCATTATTATGAGCGACTCTATA
>JASLCD010000411.1 GCA_030146295.1 Chryseobacterium sp. | reverse complement strand
TATTAAGAAAATGGCTATTTTTCGTTATCTTCGTCATAATGAAAACTTTGCGAATACTCTTACTTTCTTTGAGCGGACTGGTTTTTGGACAAAATATCCAAAGTATTCAGCTGTTCAATCCTCAAACCAATGATGAGACCCCTGTCATTAAAATGGGTGAGCAATTGGTGCTTAGCTTTGATGATCTTACCAATGGCAGTCAGATCTATAGATATACGATCAAACATTATGACAGAAACTGGAATGATGATAATCTGTTTTTTACAGAGTTTGCTACCGGAAGTATGAATGCACTTTTGGATCAGTTTCAGTATTCTTTCAATACATTACAGGCTTATACTCATTATAAATTGGTTTTCCCGAATGATAAAATACAGCCAAAAATTTCAGGAAATTATGAGCTGATTGTTTATAAAGATTCTGCGGACCAGCCTCTTTTCAAAAAAAGATTTTATCTGGTAGAGGATGCAACCTCTCTGGGTTTGAATATTTCAAGAATTGCAGATGCAAAAAATCCTAATCTTAACCAAAGGGTGGAAGTGAAAGCATCATCAAAAGGAGGCGATATTGCTTCCAATGTCAATTCCATGACTTTGAATGTGATGCAGAATAACAACCCAAATATGGTTATTCCGAATCTGAAACCAAGTTCTGTTTTGGGAAATCAGCTGCTTTTCCAGCAGATGAATCTTACTTTTCCCGGAGATAATGAGTTTTATTATTTCGATAATAAAAATATGAATATGGCAGCGGACATGGTGCGTGCAACTGAAATAAAAGATGATGTCAACCAGACGTACCTGCATCCGGTATGGGCGTTTCCCTTAAATTATCAATATCAGCCGGATGTGAATGGAGCATGGTATTACAGAAGAAATGATTTGGGCCGTGAGAGAGATGCTGACAGAGAAGCAGATTATTCATGGGTACATTTCTATTTGGAGTCGGATCCTGTGGATAAAGAGATCTATGTGCTGGGTGGATTTAATAATTATAATCCGGGCAAAGAAAATCAGATGCAGTATGATGCAGCAACTAAGCAGTATGTGGCAAAAATATTCCTGAAACAGGGTTTTTATAATTATGTTTTAGCGACCAAAGAAGCAAATGGGGCATTGAACTTCGGGGAAGTAAACGGTAATTTCTGGCAGACGGAAAATCTATACCAGGCATTCCTTTATTATGCACCATTTGGAAGAAATTATGATGGGCTGATGGGCTATGGAGAATTCAGAACCCCGATCGCGAATAAACGGTAAGTAAGATTGGTATTCATTTTACTAAAAATAAACTTAAAATAAGGATTATCTCTTCAGATAGTCCTTATTTTTTTATCAATATAAAGATATAAGCCGCCCGTCAGATTCTGTTTTCAATTGAATTTTCAGATATATAATGCACTACATAGTGAAAAAAAATAATTCACAAAAATTTGATTTTAATTAAATATATTAATGCAAAATCTTTATTGTTGTAAAATTTTATTTAAATAATTTTCTTTGTTTTAAAATCATTATTGTGTTTTATTTACTGATTTATAATATCTATTGAGTTTTATTCATTGTTTGTATTGTTTTATTGTGAAAAGTTTATAAATTCGTCATCACAATCAACCAAATATTATTATGAAAACGAAATTTATCTTAGTGGCAAGCATTGCTGCCTGTTCTTTTGTTTTTGGACAAAACACACCATCAAAATTAATTCCGGGTAAAAGCGGATTACATGCAGAATTTATGCGATTCGAAAAAAACGCACCTGCATTCCAGGGAAGTCCTGTTTTATTTGACGAAGCATCTCAGCGTCTTTCACCAGGGCAAGGGCGTAAGTTGGGGTTAGAAAAAGATGCATTAGGCTTTGAAACGCACCGATTTCAGCAGACAGTGAATGATATTCCTGTTGAATACGGAATGATGGCTGTACAAACAAAAGATGGCAAAATTGTGGGGCAATCGGGAAAATGGGTTCTTAAAGTTCCGAACGGAATTGAAAAGAAAGCCAATATTTCTGAAAACATAGCCCTGCAGAGTGCTTTATCTTTCGTAGGAGCAGAATCCTACAAATGGCAGAATAAAGAAGAGGAGGATTTTATCAAAAAAGAGTCTAATGATGCTAAAGCAAGTTTCGTCCCTAAAGGTGAATTGGTATATTATTCAGATCCTACAGATGAAAAACTGAATGATCTTACATTAGCTTATAAATTCGATATTTATTCAGAAAAACCATTAAGCAGACAATATGTTTTTGTAGATGCAAAAAATGGAAAAGTTTTGGGTACAGATGCCATTATCCATGAAGTGAATACGCCGGGAACAGCAACCACAGGATATAGCGGTACCCGCACTATTGTAGCTGATTCTTATAATGGAAGTTACAGATTAAGAGAGACTGGCAGAAATGCGGGTACGGCTGTAGAAACATATAATCTTAAAAAGGGAACCAATTATTCAGCGGCAGTAGACTTTACCGATACAGATAATGTATGGAATAATGTCAATACCAACAAAGATCAATATGCTACAGATGCCCATTGGGGAGCAGAAATGACTGTAGATTATTTATATACAAAATTTGGAAGAAAGAGTATTGACAATAATAACTTTGCAATAAAATCTTATGTTCATTATTCTACCAATTATTTTAATGCATTTTGGGATGGTTCCAGGATGACTTACGGAGACGGAAGTTCTACAACCAACGGAGGAAAACCATTAACAGCTATTGATGTTTGTGGGCATGAAATTACCCACGGAATGACTTCCAAAACAGCGAATCTTGTGTATCAGAGAGAGCCGGGCGCATTGAACGAAGGATTTTCTGATATTTTCGGAAACTCAATAGAACGTTGGGCAAGACCAACCCAGGCAAGCTGGACATTAGGAGAAGATTTCAATTATGTCATCAGAGATATGTCTAACCCTAATGCTTATCGCCAGCCGGATACTTATAAAGGGACCTACTGGAAAGATGCTACAACTACAGGTTGTGCAGTGCCGGGACAGACAACCAATGATTATTGCGGAGTTCACACCAATTCGGGAGTCCTTAATTTCTGGTACTATTTATTGGTAACAGGAGGTTCAGGTACCAATGATAACGGTTTTGCTTATAACGTTTCAGGAATCGGACTGGATAAAGCAGGTGCTATCGCTTACAGAACATTAACTACTTACCTGACTTCATCATCCAATTATGCCAATACAAGAACCTATTCTCTTCAGGCAGCAGCAGACCTTTACGGAGCCGGAAGCAATGAAGTGACACAGGTTACCAATGCTTGGAATGCAGTAGGTGTAGGAGGTGGAACTTCTGCGGCAGGACTTGTTGCAGCAACTTCAAATGTTTCAGCTTATACCATCAGCCCGAATCCAGCTACTGACAGATTCACTGTGAACTTTGAAGGTAAAGCCGGAAAAGGAATTGTAGAGCTGGTAAGCCTGACAGGTAAGAAAGAAATTTCTGAAAAAGTTGAGATGACAGATGGTACAAATAAGCTGAATATCCAGCTTCCTTCCAATATACTTCCTGGAGTATATATTGTAATGGTAAACGGACAAAAAGCCGGAAACCTGATTAAAAAGTAAACCAAATCTTTAATATATTCAACAAAATGGCCACAAGAATTACTTGTGGCCATTTGTATATTTTGAATAAAGTGAATTATACCAAATAGAAATCGTTCAGTTTTTCTTCACAAAGTATTTTTACTACATCAATCCAGCGGTCCTCATCATTCAGGCAGGGAATGTAATGGAAATTCTCACCACCGCCATGCATAAACTGCTCTTTTCCTTCTACAGAAATTTCTTCCAGCGTCTCAAGACAGTCTGAAACGAAAGCCGGGCATACAATGGCCAGATTTTTTATTCCTTTTTTACCAATTGTTTCCAATGTCTCGTCGGTATAAGGTTCAATCCACTTATCTTTTCCTAATCTTGACTGGAAAGAAACGATTGTTTTTTCCTTGGGTAAATTCAATTTCTCAATAACACGCTGTGTTGTGTTATAACATTGATGACGATAACAGAACTGATGACTTGGATTATCATCTCTGGAACAGCAGTCATTAAGATTACAGGTCTTGGTAGGATCTGTTTTATAAATATGTCTTTCCGGAACTCCGTGATAAGAAAACTGAAGGGCATCAAAGTTTTCAGGAAGTTTTTCTTTTATACTTTCTGCCAGACAGTTGATATAAATATCTCTGTTGTAAAAAGGCTGAATATAATTGATCTTTACCTTGGGAAACTTCTTTTTTCTTACTTCTTCTGCCTTTTCAATCACCGTCTCCGTTGTACTCATAGCATATTGAGGATATAAAGGAAAAAGCACAATCTCAGTGATTCCCTGATCTACCAGTTTCTGAATACCGGTTTCAATACTGGGTTCAGCATATCTCATTCCTATTTCCACGGGAACATCTACCAGCTTCTGAAGTTTTTTCTGAATTTTTTCAGTGATGACAATCAGTGGAGAACCTTCATCCGTCCACACCGTTTTATAGGCTTCAGCAGATTTGGCAGGTCTTGTTTTCAGGATGATTCCCTGTACAAGAAGAGCACGAAAGATCCAACGGTAATCGATCACTCTTTCATCCATCAAAAATTCGTCAAGATATTCCTTTACGTCGTTTACAGAGGTTGATCTCGGCGATCCGAGGTTAACCAGTAAAATTCCTTTATTATTCAATATTCTAATTTTTAATTATGAAACAGAGTTTGTAAAATCTGTTACTAATTTTGATACTTTGGCAAAGGTATTACTTTCCAGTAAGCCATTGCTGTCAAATTTGCCTTTTATCCCCTTTATTAAGGCCTGATGTTTATCATCTGCTATTGCTCCAAGAGTCTTTAAAATCATTAATAACTCTTCGTGGCCTTTTTCTCCACTGGCTGAAGCGGTGACCACTGCAACAGGCTTGTCAGAAAAAACGGTTGTGGAAACACACCATTCCAACAGGTTCTTTAATCTGCCGGGAATACTGAAAATATATTCCGGAGTAGAAAATATAACACCCGCTGAGTTTTTAATATCCTCTCTGATTTTCAGAACTTCATCCGGAACATTCTCATCCGTTATTGCAGTATCAAAATGGGGAAGAACAGAAAGATTATCATACATCTGAAAATCTGTATTTTCCATCTTTTCCAGAACCTGTTCCATCAGTTTCTGATTGCTGGAATTCTCTGAAGCGCTTCCGATAATAACAATAATTTTCTTTTCAGGAGGCATTTTCAAACTTAATTATCCGTTTACAGCTTCTACTTTTTCTACTAAATCCGGAACGAATTGTTTTAAAATATTTTCAATTCCGTTTTTCAGTGTAGCTGTAGAACTTGGGCAGCCTGAGCAAGCGCCCTGTAAAAGCATTTTTGCAGTTTTATTTTCCTGGTCATATTCCATTAATGAAATTTTCCCGCCATCATTTTCTACTGCAGGTGCTACATATTCATTTAAAATGTCAGAAATTTTCTGCTCATCTTCTGTATAATCTCTGTTGATGATTTTTTCAACAGGGTTTTCGTGTTTCTGAGGTTCTATTTTAGAGATCTCACCTCCGTTTTGAAGATAGTCTGCGATAAGAGCACGAACAGTCATCATCACCTGGTGCCATTCTACAGAATTATCTCTGGTAACCGCTACAAAATTATCAGAAATAAAAACTTCTTTTGTGAATTCAAACTCTTTAAATATAGCCTGTGCCAAAGGAACTTCCGCTGCAGCATCACTTGATTTTACTTCCACAAAACCATCCATCAGCAACTTGCTTGAAACAAATTTCATTACATTAGGATTCGGGGTCATTTCAGCATAGATCTGATACATTTCTTTTTTCTTCTGAAGATAAATTCTTGGATTGGCCAATAATTCATCCTCGATCACATTTTTCAGACTTTCAGCTACATGTTCCCATTCTACGGTATCCTGTTTTGCTACGGCTACAAAATTAGCTGTAATAAAAATTCTTTCCACAAAAGGATAATTGAAAAGTTCCTGTGCCATAGGAATTTCTGAAATATCTGAATTTCTGTCCAACTCTAAAGACCCGGGAATGAGATTGTAATCTGCAACAAATTTCATTACTTTCGGGTTTTCGGTAGGTTCTATAAGTACGGTACGCATTTTTTCGTTAAATTTGAGATACAAAAATACGCATTAGAAGTTAG
>JASLCD010000395.1 GCA_030146295.1 Chryseobacterium sp. | reverse complement strand
ATTAGTCGTTATAGACCGAAGTTTTATAAGCAATGATGGTGTTTTTCATCAACATCGCTCTTGTCATTGGGCCTACTCCTCCAGGTACCGGAGTAATCCAGCTTGCTTTAGCCGCACAGCTGTCAAAATCTACATCACCTGCAAGATAATATCCTTTTGGAGAGTCATTATCTACTCTTGTAATACCCACGTCCACAATTACAGCTCCTTCTTTGATCATATCTCCTTTTAAGAAATGAGGATCTCCCAAAGCGGTAATTACGATATCTGCTTTTCTTGTATATTCTTCAATGTCTTTTGTATAAGAGTGTGTAAGGGTAACGGTAGAGTTTCCAGGGAAATCTTTTCTACCCATCAGGATACTCATAGGTCTTCCTACAATTTTACTTCTTCCGATAATTACACAGTCTTTTCCTTTGGTTTCAATATTATATCTTTCCAGTAATGTTAAAATACCGAAAGGAGTAGCTGGTAAGAAAGTATCCATTTCAAGCGCCATTTTTCCGAAGTTTTCAGGGTGGAATCCATCCACGTCTTTTCTTGGATCAATTGCGTTGATGATCTTTTCCTGGTCTATCTGGTCCGGTAAAGGCAACTGAACGATAAACCCGTCAACTGCTTTAGATTTGTTCAGCTCGTCAATTTTTTCCAACAGTTCTGATTCAGAAACTGTGCTTGGAAATTTGATTAAGCTGGATTGAAATCCTACTTCTTCACAGTCTTTTACTTTAGAGTTTACATAGGCCTTGCTGGCTCCATTATTCCCTACAAGAATAGCTACCAAATGGGGAGCTCTTTTTTTGCTTGCGAGAATCTTTTCTACTTCAACCTTGATCTCTGCTTTAATTTCCTTGGATACTTTAAGTCCGTCAAGAATTTCTGCCATTTTTACTTTTTTACTTTATAGATTTACTTTTACTTTCTTTTTATTTACTACTTATTTTCTTTATAGTAATTGATCAGCCCGTTGGTAGAGCTGTCATGAGAGCTTACTTCTTCATTATTCTCAAGCTCAGGAAGAATTTTGTTGGCTAATACTTTTCCTAATTCCACTCCAAACTGGTCAAAGCTGAAAATATTCCAGATCACACCCTGAACGAAGATTTTGTGTTCATATAATGCGATCAGCTGACCTAGTGAAAAAGGAGTTAATTCTTTGAATAATATTGAGTTGGTTGGGGTGTTTCCGTGGAAGACTTTGAAATTGATCAGTCTGTCTATTTCTTCATCAGACTTACCTGCATTTCTAAGCTCTTCTTCAACTTCTTCCTCCAGTTTTCCGAAGGCAAGTGCTTCAGTCTGAGCGAAAAAGTTGGCTAATAATTTATCCTGATGATCAGAAACATGGTTTGGGCTTTTTGCATAGGCAATAAAATCTGCCGGAATCAATTCTGTTCCCTGGTGGATTAACTGATAAAATGCGTGCTGTCCATTGGTTCCAGGTTCTCCCCAGATGATCGGTCCGGTTTCATATTCTACGAATTCACCGTTTCTGTCTACACATTTTCCATTACTTTCCATATCTCCCTGCTGAAGATATGCTGCAAATCTGTCCAGATATTGAGAGTAAGGTAAGATAGCATAAGTAGTGGCTGCATAGAAATTACGATACCAGATTCCCAGAAGTCCCATTAATACAGGAACGTTTTCAGAAAAATCAGCCGTCTGGAAGTGCTGGTCTGTATCATAAGCTCCTCTAAGAAGCTGCTCGAAGTTTGCATATCCTACAGAAAGTACAATACTTAATCCGATGGCACTCCAAAGCGAATATCTTCCGCCTACCCAATCCCAGAACTCAAAAATATTTTCTTCTGCGATCCCAAACTTCTTAACTTCTTCAATGTTGGTAGATAAAGCCACAAAATGCTTCGCTACATCTTCCTGCTTTCCCGCTTTGAGGAACCAGTCTTTAGCTGAGTTGGCATTCGTCATTGTTTCCTGAGTCGTAAATGTCTTGGAAGCAATGATGAATAAAGTGGTTTCAGGATTTAAATTTTTAACCACTTCTGCGATATGATTTCCGTCCACATTGGAAACAAAGTGAACATTTAATCTTGTTTTGAAATGCTTTAACGCTGAACAAACCATTACAGGACCCAAATCTGATCCTCCGATACCAATGTTGACAACATCTGTGATCTCTTTTCCATTGAAACCTTTATGCTCTCCTGAAATGATTTTCTCAGAAAAAGACTTCATGTGATCAAGAACTCTTTTGATCTGTGGTTTGATGTTTTCTCCATCCACAATAATTTCACGGTCGGAGAAATCTCTTAAGGCTGTGTGAAGAACAGCTCTTCCTTCCGTTTCATTTATTTTATCACCGGAGAACATTTTGGAAATGGCATCCTTTAACTGGCTTTCCTCAGCCAGCTGTAATAAAAGATCCTTCGTTCTGGAATCGATTAAATTTTTAGAATAATCAAAAAGATAATTGTCCTTTTGCAGGGAAAACTCATTAAAACGGGTTGGGTTATATTGAAAAAGGCTTCTAAGATCAAAGTCATTTCCACCGAAGTGTTCATCAAGTGCCTTCCAGCTGCTAGTTTGTGTTGGATTTATTTTTGATAGCATAGTACAGAATTTTTATACTTCAGAAAATCATATATCAGATGAAAATTATTAATAATTCATAATGATTTATTTCTGATCTGCAAATTTACGGAAAAATAAAACCTCAGATAAATTTGAAGATAATAAATAACGATTTTTTAAAAAACAAAACCTCAGAACGGGTCCGAGGTTTTGGTAAAAATCTTTTGTGATAGGTTTTTAGGATGTTATTCATCCATTTCATTCAGAATGTTTTCCAGTTGTTTGGCGCTTCCTCCATAGATGTATTTTGTCCATAGAACAATGCTTATGATCACTGCTAAAGTGCTGACAAGTACTACCATGATTAATCCCATTTGATAATAAGAGGTTAGCTGTGCTAAAGATTTCCCCTGTTTTTCCATCAAATTATAAAGGACTAATGCTATAGTTACGAGAAAATGGGGAAGGAGTAAAAATCCGAAAGATTGGTACCGTTCCATATTCAGACGAAGTTCATGGTATATTTTCCAAAGGCTGTTTTTGGTGTTTCCTGTGTAAAGCTCTGTCTGTTTGTAAAATTTATAAAATCCTAATAGATAATATGAAGAGATTACAACCATCATTGTATAGGATACATAATAAATAATGTATTGTGAAGCAGGAAATTGAAACTGAAGAGGAAAGAAAGCCATGAGTATAATCGCAAGAATCTGCATGGGGAATTCTCGTTTCATATTTTTCTGAATCTTTTCTATAGGATGTTTACTTTCTTTTAATTGTTTTATGGTATCAGGAATCTGGACATCACTGTCTTCTTTATTCCATTGTTCTTTTAATTGATCAAAATTCATAACCTGATTTTTTTATGATTTGCTGTATTTTTTCTTTTGTTCTGTTAAGTTTTACACGGGCATTGCCTTCGCTGAGCCCCAAATTGTTTCCAATTTCTTTGTGTGACATTCCTTCCATGAAATAGAATATGACGGCTTTTTCTAAGGAATTCAATTCCTGAACGGCGTTGTAGAAGATTTCCAGCTGCCTGTCTTTTGTGGGATTGTAATCTTCCTGCTGTACTTCAAAATGATGAGGAGCATCAGTATGGCTATTGGATCTCTGTTTTTCCTTTTTTAAAAAGGTAATCGCCGTGTTGATTGCTACCCGGTACATCCAGGTAGAGAACTCACTGTTCCCTTTGAAATTCTGGTAGGATTTCCAAAGCTGGATAAGAATTTCCTGCTGGAGGTCTTCCCGGTCTTCTACAGAATCTGCATAGATCCGTGAGGATTTGTATAAAATACCCTTGTGCTGGTTGACAAGCTTTAAAAAGGTAGTTTCAGTTGGATTACTCACAATAATTTCATAGTTGGGTTATTGTTATAAACTCGATATAGGTTTTACCGTGTAGCCTTTTGATCGGAGGAGAGGGATGATGCCGTTTTCGCCCATAAGATGAGAACCGCCTACTGCAAAGAAAGAGCCTTCCTTTTTCATTATTTCAGGCATTATTTTTACCCAGTTTTGATTTCTGTTGGTCAGCATCGCCTTTTCCTGTCGGACATTCATAAATCTTTCATCCTTAAAAAGATGGTAAAGAGATTGTACATTTTCATTTTTGAAAGCTTCGATCATCTGTCTGAATAGTATTTCATATTCTTTCCCCATTTTTAGTTGTGCGATGGTGCTCTTCAGATCATACGCTTCACTGATAGATTTCATCTGATCATCTACTTTTTCCAGTCCCTTGATGCTTTTTTTATCTTTTATTGCTTTCTGTAGAAGTTCCATTTCGTAAAGTTTTATTTCGGTCTGAGGACAAGGAATAGCTTTGGTGGAAAGCAGGGCGTAAAGAGTCTGGGGATTTGAGGAATCTATACTTTTCAGATCCGTTCCGTAATTGGCGAGAATGGTATTCAGTTCCTGAGCTTCTTCCGGAGAAAGCTGATCAGAGATTTTTTTATCGGTCTTCTGATACATTTTTTGTAGTGACATCATTTCAGCAGGATCTGTATAATTGATTTCCATGACAAAATTGTCAGATTTCTCAAGAGCTTTCAATACCTTAGGTTTGATCTCAAAATCCTTACTGCATAAGATATGAAAAGTTCCGGTAATATAAGAGGGCTTAGAAAGACCATTTCCGGAAACCTCCCAAAGCAGGCTGTTGTCTTTGTTGGGGTTGTTGTTTTGTGCGTTGGCCGTTATAGAGATCAATGATAATAACGCTGCGAATCCAAGTTTTACTAAATTTTTCATATTATTTATTTTTTTTGATTTTCTATTCTTTTAAACAGTAGGTAAAGCTGATGTTGCAATCGTTACAGTTTTTTTTCAAAAAAATAAAAACCTCCTGAAAACAGGAGGTTGTAAAATCTAAAATTATGATGATAACCAATCGGTTAGTAGAGCTTTTTTTATTGCTGAATCTTGGGTTGTTCAGGTTTTGAAATTTTTCTTTTTCTTAGGAAGTAGATCAAAGCCGCTGCAATTAAGAGGATTGGCCAGATGTTGATAAGGGTAACGATGATTCTCTGAATCAGATAAAAACCATAGACAAAACCATCTTTTGCATCATAGATGAAATTGTATTTATATTTACTGTCAATGCTTGTGGTATTGGTAACGGCAATTTCAGCAATACGCAATTGGGGTTCTTTGATGTAAATATCAATGGTGCTGTATTTCAGATCGTCTGTCATATTCATACTTGCCAGTTTTTGAAGATTCCCCTCAGACATATTTTCGTCGTCCAGAGTTACTTTATCTTTAGTTGTTTTCAGCTTGCTGATATTGTCAGATGTCTTTTGATTTCTTTTTCCTTCAAGCTCAGAATATTTGATGTTGACCGTTACATCTTCTGCATTAATAGACCTCGAATTAAGAAATAATTTGTTGGTATTAATCGCTGTTAAAAGCTCACCAAGCTTTTCTGTAGGAATACGTACCTGCATTCTGTTCTCTGTCTGATATTTTTTTACCAGCATGGCTTCTTCATTGGACGTATTGTAAGTGTTTTGCGAAACGACATTACTCTGGAGGTTACTGTTGGTAACAAAACCTCCAAGCTCCTGTACCGATTTTTCAATGGCAATGGTCGCATTATATACATCTTTCACTTCCATGCTGACATCTGCAGTCTTGATGAATTGTTTGTCTTTTACCTTCATGTCAGCAACAGATGAGATGCTGTCTGATACAACCGCTGCCGCTGAATCTGTAGTAGCATAGGCTTCAAGATCTGTAGAAGAAACTTCTCCTTTTTTACATGAATAAATTCCCAATAAAAGAACAGCAGATAGAGATAATTTAATGTAAGTAGTTTTCATAGCGTTAATTTTTAATGTTTTCCTTGAGTCAAAGTTCACTCAGAATCTTTTGTAACGCTTGAAAATCAAAAGTAAAAAACTTGTAAACGGAATATTCTCTTTTAATTGGTTGAAATTAAGCGATTTGTAAAACAATAGGCAACTTGGGGCTTTGCTTTCGGAGCAGTTTTTGCTTATCTTTTACAAACCAAAACTACAAGCTATCACTATGTCAAATACTTTTTCCAAAATCAGAAACGCAATAGAATTATTTAGATCCATAGATTTCGATCAGTTGAGTACCATTTCTCAAAAGGTAGATCTGCCGAAACTGATGCAGAATTTCTCAAAACTGGATGATAAACAGCTTTCCGGGCTCATGAAAATGCTTGATCCTGAAAAGAAAAAGAAAGAACTGCCTCCTATTGATGGAGACTTTTATGATATATACCATACCCTTACTCCAGAACAGCGTGAAATTCAGCTTAAAGTAAGAGCATTTATGGAAAAGGAAGTAAAACCTCTGGTCAATCATTATTGGCTCAGAGATGAATTCCCTTTTGAGCTGATCCCGAAATTCCAGAAACTGGATATCTGTGGTGTTACCTATGAAGGGTACGGCTGTCCGGGAATGCCTTTTCTGATGGAAGGTGTTATTGCGATGGAAATGGCAAGAATAGATGCCTCTATTGCTACATTTTTTGGAGTACAGTCCGGGCTGGCAATGGGTTCTATTTATATCTGTGGCTCTGAAGAACAGAAACAGAAATGGCTTCCGCA
Organism: Chryseobacterium sp.; assembly: GCA_030146295.1. Taxonomy (GTDB): domain Bacteria; phylum Bacteroidota; class Bacteroidia; order Flavobacteriales; family Weeksellaceae; genus Chryseobacterium. Next base: position 1,295 of record JASLCD010000395.1, on the reverse strand, counting down.
GATGCAGAAGTTTGAAAAAATAGGTGCTTTTGGTCTTACAGAACCGGAAGTAGGCTCTGGAGCTGCTGGCGGGCTTACTGTAACCTGTAAAAAAACGCCCGATGGCTGGGTGCTTAACGGTCAGAAAAAATGGATTGGTAATGCCACCTTTGCAGACCTTATTATTATTTGGGCCAGAGATCTGGATGACGGTGAGGTGAAAGGATTTATTGTAGAAAAAGACAATCCGGGATACTCCGTAGAAAAGATCAAAGGGAAAATGGCTTTAAGGATTGTTCAGAACGGATTGATTACTTTAAAAGACTGTCTCGTAACTGAGGAAAACCGTCTGCAGAATGCCAACTCCTTTAAAGATACCGGAAAAGTACTTAGAATGACAAGAGCGGGGGTGGCATGGATGGCAACCGGATGCGCACGCGGAGCCTACGAAAGCGCTTTGGATTATACCCGAAAAAGAGAACAGTTTGGAAGACCTATTGCTTCATTCCAAATGATTCAGGGTCATCTGGTGGAAATGCTTTCTAATCTTACAGCAATGCAGACCATGGTTTTCAGATTGTCGGAAATGCAGGATGAAGGAATTTTAAAAGATGAGCATGCCTCTTTAGCCAAAGTGTTCTGTACCCTGAGGACAAGAGATATTGTTTCCAGAGCAAGGGAAGTATTGGGTGGAAATGGAATCCTGCTGGAATATGATGTCGCCAGATTTGTAGCCGATGCAGAAGCAATCTATTCTTATGAAGGAACAAAAGAAATCAACTCGCTCATCGTAGGACGATCGATTACAGGATTCAGTGCTTTTGTATAGGCTTGTAGGCAGCAGATAATAGGTCATAGGTATTGAAAAGTAACAACAGACTTCATCTGGAGTTTACTGGTACTGCGACCTGCAGCCTATTATCTGCGGCCTTACGAAACTAAGTGTTTATATTTTTCCTTGTTGTCAATAATCATCCATAAGTTGATCAGAAACATTACTCCGGCAATACCCATTCCCATAGGAGATTTATCCATCGTGAAAACATGGGTGACAATTCCTACCATGACAGGTAAAATAACAATGGCACCTAATGCTCTTGTTTTTGGGAAAATAAATAATAATCCGCCAATGACTTCTACAATACCCACTAAAGGCATCAGCCAGCTGATTTCTCCAAAAGCAGCGAAAAGTTTCATCTGTTCAGGCGTAGGTTTCTCCATCGGCATATAATTGAAAAACTTGTTTAATCCGGCATTAATAAACATAAGCCCGAAAAGTAAACATAAAATGAATTTTACTATTTTCATGATTGATG
>JASLCD010000261.1 GCA_030146295.1 Chryseobacterium sp. | reverse complement strand
GCAGAATAAGCTCATAACTGCGTGCTTTTTCTAATCCGTATTTCTGGAAATCTCTTTTAAATTTAAGGAAGCTCAGGTACTTTTTTTTGTTGTGAATTTTCACTTTAGAAACATTTTTATGCTGTTATGAATCGTTACAGCTCCGTAAATTTATGAAATATCTTACAAAAACACCTAAAAAGACTTTTCCCAAATGCTGTTTATTTCTTTTATTTCTGAAAATATTTATCGTTTTTTCTTAGAGTTATCCATCAGTAAAAATCCTGCAGCTACTACTCCAATAAGCCTTGCGCCCGCCAGGATCAAAGGTTTGCAGGAACACAAAAGAATGTTTTTCCGTCAATTTGCATATTCCTTTTGATCATTCCAGTACATTTCCATCTGTATTTTTATCCATATGGGTTTTTTTTCAAAGCTGCTTCACCTCTTGCAGCCAGAACCAGATCTGCTCCCAGTTACGCAAGCTTCTGCTGCAGCCTTTCCTTAAGGGTTGGTATTTTTTAAATTATCCGTTTTCTGCATTTCTTTTCGGAAAGAGAATAAGCCTGATAGATGGATTGTTGGTAATAAACAGACGAAACCAATCTACTGCCAGCTGAATTTTATTTTTGAACCCTACCAGAGGAATAATGTGAATAAAAAGCCAGGTGAGCCATGCTGTGAATCCTTGAAATGACTGCTTCGGAAGGTCTACCACGGCATTGTATTTTGAAATAATAGCCATACTGCCTTTATCATTGTAACGGAACTGCTCCAGAACTTTTCCGTCTTCTATCCGTTTAAAATTGGCAGCGAGATTTTTACCCTGCTGGATGGCAACCTGGGCGAGCTGAGGATGTCCTTTCGGATATTTTTCTTCAGTCAGCATTAAAGAAAGATCTCCCAATGCATATATATTGGTGATTCCCTCTACTTTGTTATAAGCATCCACCAAAACCCGTCTTCCTTTTCCAATGCTTTCTTCCGGCAATCCTGAGATTTCTTTTCCTATCACCCCCGAAGTCCAGATCAGGGTTTCTGTCTCAATAGAATTTCCGTCACTTAAGATGACTTTATTGTCTGTATAATCTTTCACAGAAACATTCAGCAGAATTTTAACGCCTAATTCTTTGAGTTTTTCATAGGCTGTTTCCTGGGCGAGCCGGCTCATCGGTGACAGTAAGGTAGGTAAGGCATCAATAAGATAAAGGTTAGATAGCCCCAGTTTTATTTCAGGATATTCTTTCTGAGCAATATATTTTCCCATTTCGGCCAGCATCCCGGCCAGTTCTACACCTGTAGGACCACCTCCGGCAATAACGATATTCTGAAGTTTCTCAGCTTGTCTGATGTCTTTATTCCGGGCTGCTTCTTCCAGCGTCAGCAGAATATGATTCCTCAGATAAAGAGCTTCTTCTATATTTTTCATGGGAAGAGCACATTTTTTTACATTCTCCATTCCAAAGAAATTAGACTCTGTTCCTAAAGCCAGTACCAGATAATCATAGCTAAGGTTTCCTGTATCAGTTTCTATGGTTTTATTTTCAGGGTTTACTTTCAGCAGACTTCCCATATGAAATTTCACATGTTTGTCGTCTGAAAACAGTTTTCTGAAAGGATAGCTGATATTGGAAGCTTCTATAAAGGAAGTAGCAACCTGATAGATGAGTGGCGGGAAAAAATGATAATTATTTTTATCAACCAGAGTTATTCTGAACCTTTTATCATTTTTTAGAGATTTGATAAGATTGATGCCCGCAAATCCTCCTCCTACGATTAGAATATGCTTTTTCATAAGTTGTTGTTGAAAGGGTGTACTGAAAGTGATTCAATAACAGGACCAAAGGAGTTTTAATATAAATATTTAACATAATATTAAAGACAACAAAACCTCCTTGCCTTTCATGAGGAGCAAGCGTTTCATCATTTACGATGTGTTTTCTTTTAACGTTTTCAATGATGTCAGCACGATGTTTGCAGCCTGTTTAAGAATCCAACACCTTAAATAGATTAGTATGAAAACAGACATTTTAACTGAAAAGCACCGACTGGGAATAGGTGGAGTAGCTATAGGAACTGCTTTTGAAAACATTACAGATGAACAGGCCCATGAGATACTGCAAACAGCATGGGATGCCGGAATCCGGTATTATGATACGTCTCCATGGTATGGGCTGACCAAGAGTGAACGGAGATTCGGAAGTTTTCTTAAGGATAAAGACAGAGATGACTTTCTTTTTTCAACCAAAGTAGGAAGGCTTTTTCATGAAGTTCCTGAATCCGAAGTTCCGCCTACCATGTGGAAAAATCCTCTTCATTATGATTTCTTCCATGATTATACGGCTGATGCTGTACAAAGATCTATTGAAGACAGCCTGGAAAGAACCGGGCTGAGCCATATTGATATTGTATATATTCATGATCTGTCCAAAGAACAGGTAGGAGACCGCTATCCTTATTTTCTGAAACAGGCTAGGCAGGGAGCTTTTAAAATTCTTTCCGAGCTTCGTGATCAGGGAATTATCAGGGCGTGGGGAATGGGTGTGAATAAAATAGAACCAATTTTAGATTGTATTGATGCTGCAGATCCGGATATCTGCCTCTCTGCAACCCAATATTCTATCCTGGAACATGAAGATGCAGTAGACCGCCTCCTTCCGGCCGTAAGAAAAGCGGGCGTAAAACTTGTTTCGGGAGCAGGATATAATTCAGGGTATCTGGCAGGAAGAGAGCGCTATAATTATAAGGATGTTATTCCAAAAGGAATGCATGAGAAAAGAGCCCGGATGACTTCTATTGCAGAGAAATACAACATAGATATTCTGGATGCTGCTCTTCATTTTGTATTGGCTTCTGATGAATTTGCCTCCATTATTCCGGGAGCAAGCCAGCCTGAACAGGTAAATGATAACGTAAAAGCTCTCAATACTATGATTCCTCATGACTTCTGGAAAGAATTAAAAGATGAAGGCCTGATCTATGAAAAGGCACAGGTTCCGTGAGAAAAATAAACAGTTGCAAAAACTCTTTTAGGTTTATTCATTAAAATTCAAAATTTCTTCAAAATTTAATGATAGTTTTATGGCATGAAAATCCTAATCGTTGAAGACGAAGCAGAGCTTGCCAATAGTATTTCCGAATATCTGTCCGGAGAAAACTATCTCTGTGAAGCAGCCAGTACATTCTCTGAGGCTATAAATAAAATAGAAGCTTTTGATTACGACTGCATTTTACTGGATATTATGCTTCCGGACGGAAATGGTATGAAAATACTTGAAGAATTAAAAAAACAGCAGAAGCAGGATGGGGTTATTATCATTTCTGCCAAGAATGCTCTGGATGATAAAATTGAAGGGCTGAAACTGGGTGCCGATGATTATCTCACTAAACCTTTTCATCTTTCTGAACTTATGGCGAGGGTATATTCTATCATTCGGCGAAAGCAGTTCAGTAGTTCCAATGTGGTCATACAAAATGAACTTCAGATTGATCTGCTGGCCAAAACAGTAGCTGTAAATGATGACATCATTTCATTAACCAAAAAAGAATTCGACCTCTTAATTTATTTTATCGGCAACAAAAATAAAGTCATTTCCAAAAGTACGCTTGCAGAACACCTTTCCGGAGATTTTGCAGATATGCTTGATAATCATGATTTTGTATATGCTCACGTAAAAAACCTCAAGAAAAAACTGTATGATGCCGGATGTGAACATTATCTGAAAACAGTATATGGAACGGGGTATAAGTGGAAAAGCTAGATTACTTATGAAACCTCTATTAACAAAAACCACAAAACCCTTTCTCATCTACGTACTTATTGTACTGATGATAAGTATTCCCGTGTATTATCTTGTCGTAGATACTATCTGGAAAAATGAGCTGGATGAGCATAATCAGATTATTGTAGAGAAGACAGCGTATGAATTCAACCATTTAAAGCTTTCTGACGATGCGCTGGAAAAAAGTCTGGCACTATGGAATCACATTCAGCCTGAAACAAATATTGAAAAGATTTCAACTCAACAAATAAAACGGGATACGGTTTACACCTCTGAAAGAAAGCTTCCCTTTATTTCGGAACAAAAAAAAGAACGTTACAGATGCCTGAAAAAGGTTATTTATCTGCAAGACAAGCCCTATCTTTTTACCATACAGACCAATATTGAAGAATCACATGAGACAATAGCTGTGCTTGCGATGATTACTATCTTTTTCTTTGTAATCATCGTTTTAGGGCTTTTATACCTAAACAGAAAACTTTCTTCATCCATCTGGAAACCGTTCAGAGGTACATTGGATCAACTGAAAACTTTTAATCTTAACAGTCAGAATACCATAAAATTTCCGGCTTCTGATACAACGGAATTTGAAGAACTGAATCAGTCACTTTATAAACTGATAGAGCGTAATATTTCTACTTATAAAACCCAGAAAGAATTTACAGAAAATGCTTCCCACGAGCTGCAGACTCCGCTTGCCATTATTAAGAATAAGCTGGATCTTTTACTTCAGGATCAGAATCTTACTGAAAAACAGTACAGCATCGCTGAAGATATGAATAAGGCACTTACAAGAAGTTCACGCATCAATAAAAACCTTTTGCTGCTTGCCAAAATTGATAATAACCAGTTTGACGGTTCAGAGATTATTCCGTTTGATCATCTTCTTCTGCAAAGTATTGATAATCTCGGGGAACATTTTGAACAAAAAAATATTTCCGTTCAGGAAAATATCTCAGGCGGTGTACAAGTGAGCGGAAACAGCATTCTGACGGAAATACTGATCAACAATCTCGTGATCAATGCCATTCGTCATACAGCTCCCGGAGGTTCTATTTCTATACACCTTACAGATTCTTCTTTTGAGGTTTCCAATTCAGGGGTTGAAAAACTGAATACAGATTTTCTGTTCAAAAGATTTTCAAAACTTTCAACAGATAACAGCGGTAGCGGGCTGGGCCTCTCTATCATTCAGGAAATCTGCAGATTTCACCACTGGACTATCAGCTATAGGTTTGAAAACAATCAGCATATTTTCACTGTTAAATTATAGTTAAAAATTTTCCGCACTCCGGCAATTCTAAATTTCTTCTAAATCGGATCGCACCTTTGTATAGAAAACATACTGAGGTATAAATTTTATTTAGAAATGATTGTAAAAATTGTCCTTTTATTTGCAGGAACTATTCTTGCCTTCTGGATCAGCGCTATTTGTGGCGGTGGTGCAAGTCTTATTCTGATTCCTATTCTGAATCTGCTGCTGCCCACCTCATTGGTCCCTTTTTCTTTAACGGTAGGTACTTTTACCAGTTCCGCCTCCCGGATTGCTGTATTTAAAAAGCATATCAACTGGAAAATATTCCTATGGTTTGTACCATTTTCAATTCCGGCTGTTTTATTGGGAGCTTTCCTGATCAAATATGTAAATCCGAATTACTTACAGCTGATTGTTGCTTTTTTTCTGATGGCCAATCTTCCTCAGTTTTTTGCATCTAAAAATAAAACTGAAGAAACAGGCAAAGAGTATCCGAAATCAGCATTAGCTCTTATCGGGTTCTCCGCAGGCTTTATATCTGGAATCACAGGAGCCGTAGGACTTCTTTTCAATCGTTTTTATTTAAAATTCGGTCTTAAAAAAGAGGAAATTGTAGCTACCAGAGCCGCCAATGAGGTTTTCCTTCATCTCATTAAGCTTATCATTTACATATCATTAGGGCTATATTCCAGCACAGCATTATGGCTGGGGATTGTCATTGCTGTTGCGGCTATCATTTCTTCCTATACGGTGAAGTATATTCTCCCGCATCTCAGTGAAAGTTTGTTTAAAAAAATAGGGTACGGGGCGATGGTAATATCAGGAATTACCCTATTCACAAGTACTTCCGGAAAAATCATTGCACAGGATCAGATTGCAGTCAATAATTCTTCTACCCAACATGAAAATGTCTATTCGATGTCCTGGAGAAATACCCACATGCAATTGGAATACAAAGCAGGTAAAGGATTAGAACTTGAGAAAAGCATACAGCCTGAAGAATTATCGGGAAGCCTGAAAGATCAATACCATTCACTCATGGAATATTATGATGCCGTTCATATCGAAAAAGTATATGTCCTGGGAAAAAAAGCCACTCACGAATTTTATTGTTATAAAAATAATGTGCTTACCAAACTGAAAGTCTGATCAAAAATAAAGCAAAGTGAAAACAGCAAACAAAGAAATCCTATCCGGGATTTTCCCTTTCCCAATGAATAATTAATGTTTCCCTTATAACGAAATTTTTAATGAAAATAAAAACCGCAGAATGAATAAAACAGCCTTATTATTTTTCCCAGCCTGTATGGTAGTCTCTTCCCTTGTTGCAGCACAGACAGCTTCTGTAACGGCATCAGGAAGAATCATCAATAAAGATAAAACAGCAATACCTTACGCTCATATTCTCTTAAAAAAAGAAAAAGACAGCACTTTTACAGCCGGAACCATCAGCAACGAGGAAGGACGATTTTCTATTACAGGTATAAAACCGGACCATTATCTTCTGGAAACTTCCATCACCGGATATAATACCCACACGCAGCCCATTTTCATAGGAAGCCTTTCAGAATTTCTGGAAATTCCCACTATTGAACTGACACAGAAACAGGAAAATGAAACCAAAATAGAGGCCATCACCATTACCGCTTCTAAAAAAAATGAAGTAGACAGCCGCCTTGATAAGAAAACCTATTCTGTGGCGGATAACATCAGCCAAAGTGGCGGATCGGTATTACAAAGCATGCAGAACCTTCCCGGAATTACTGTACAGGACGGTAAAGTGCAGCTGAGAGGAAATGATAAAGTAACGGTACTTATTGATGGTAAACAGACTGCTCTCACCGGATTCGGAAGCCAGACCGGACTGGATAATATTCCGGCTTCAGCAATTGATAAAATTGAAATCATCAACAATCCTTCATCAAAATACGATGCGAACGGAAATGCAGGAATCATCAATATTATCATGAAAAAGAATAAGCAGAACGGATGGAACGGAAAAGCAGGATTTACGACAGGATTAGGCTCACTCTGGGTAAGAAAAGAAAACCTTCCCACGATAAGACCACAGTATACTTTAACGCCTAAAATAAACCCCTCGCTATCTGTAAATTACAGGAAGAATAAGGTAAATATATTTTTGCAGGCCGATAATCTCTATACCGAAACGCTTAATAAGAATGAATTTGTAACCCGTACCTATGATGATGGTACCGTTATCAATTCCCAACTGAAAAGAAACAGGAATACCAATTTCTTTACCACCAAAGCCGGAATAGACTGGACTATCGATCCTCAGAATACATTAACCCTTTCAGGCATGTACGGAAGTGAAAGAATCATCGACAGAGGAGATCAGCCATTTTTCAACGGAGATCGCTCTCAGCGTCTGCGCCTCTGGCAGTTTTTGGAGGACGAACTGAAAACAACTTTGATGGGAACTGCTTCTTATCAACATAAATTCAAAGATGCCGGGCATGTTTTGAACGTAGGATTCAATTATACTTTCCACAGAGAGGATGAAAAGTATTTTTATGATAATAGCCTTCCTTCTTCCACAGGAACTGATGCCTTCAAATTATTATCTGATGAGCAGGTGTATGATTTCAATGTAGATTATGTAAAACCCTTGAAATACGGGCGAATAGAAACGGGGATTAAACTGAGGAGCAGAAGCATTCCTACCAATATGCATTTCATCCCGGGTGTCAACTCTGTTCTGGACGTTTCTGCGGGAGGAAAAGCAGATTATAAAGAGTTTATTCCTGCCGTATATGGAAATTATGTCTTTGAAAATGAAAAATGGGAAGCAGAATTAGGGCTCAGACTGGAATATGTGAAAATTCAGTATGATGTCAATCCAAACCATCCTACCTATAAAAGCGACGGTTACAACTATACCCAGCCATTCCCGAATTTCAGGCTTGCTTATAAACTTGATGACCGCAATAAGTTCTCTGTGTTTTACAACCGAAGAGTAGACCGTCCTAATGAGGTTGACATCCGTATTTTCCCAAAGTATGATGACGCAGAGATCATTAAGGTTGGAAATCCGGCATTGCGTCCTCAGTTTACAAATTCTATTGAACTTGGATATAAACACAATTGGGATAACGGATACTTATATTCTGCATTATACCACCGCTTTGCTAACGGAACGATCACGAGAATTTCAAGTATTGTTCCCAACACCACGCTTATCTATGCCATATTCCAGAATGCGGGAAAAAGTTATAATACAGGACTGGAAACAATATGGAACCAAAAAGTATCAGGTGCATACTCCTTTAATGTCAACGGAAATATTTACCGTAATCAGATCGATGCATTTGCTGTAGAAAATCTGTATCCTCAGCCTAATACTTTCTCAGCAGATCAGCAGACAGCCATCTCCGGAAATATCAAGATGAATAACGTTTTCCATTTCTCAAAGGGATTGGATGTGCAGTTTACACTTGTTTATCTGGCACCGGATATTATTCCTCAGGGAAAAATAAAGGCAAGGTTCTCAATGGATGCAGGAGTAAAAAAAGCAATTCAGAAAGGGAAGGGTGAACTGTTTTTAAATGCCTCGGATTTGCTTAATACAATGGTCATCAAAAAATCTGTACAGGGCAGCGGATTCTCTTATACGAGCAATGATTATTATGAAACCCAGGTGATCCGGCTGGGGTATAGCTATAAGTTTTAATACAGAATTGAATAATTATAAATGTGATTTAGGATGAAATTTTTTTTCCAAAACAAACTGATGTATATCCTGATTTTGAGTTCGGCTTTAGCCAGAATCAGCGCTCAGAATACAAATGACACAATCGAAGTTAAGAAGCCAGTACAGGACAGTATGATCACTGCAGAGATTCAAAAAAGCAAACTGAATTATAAATGCCTGATTATTCCCGCAGTATTCATTGGCTATGGAGTAGCAGGCCTGACGATGAATAATCTGAAACAGCTGAATATCTCCACAAAAGTTGAAATCAATGAACATCAGCCTACACCAATAAAACTGGATAATTATACTCAATATGCCCCTGCCGTCATGGTATATGCCCTCAATGCAGTGGGGATAAAAGGGAAACATAATCTGAGAGACCGCACGATTATTTACGCGTCCTCTCAACTGATTGTGGCAGCCTTTACAATGCCTTTAAAGTATCTTGTAAAAGAGGAACGACCAGACAGATCAAATACCCTGTCTTTTCCTTCAGGGCATGCGGCAACATCATTTTCTTCAGCACAGTTTATGTTCAGAGAATATAAAGACAGTAATTTCTGGCTGAGCCTCTCAGGCTATCCATTTGCCATTTTCACTGGGGTATATAGAATGCTGAATGATAAACACTGGCTCGGAGATGTTGTGGCAGGAGCCGGATTTGGAATTCTTTCTACAGAACTTGCGTATTGGCTTTTTCCAAAAATTGATAATTTATTGCGAGGAAAGAATAAGGGTAAAAATTCGCTGTCTTCAACAATGATTATGCCTTTTTATCAGAATAAAACTGTAGGAATAGGATGGGTAAAAACCTTTTAACATACAAGCACGATTCAGTATTGAATGGTGCTTTTTTATACCACCTTTGCTGTACGGATTATTTTTGCCAATAGACCCGGAAAGAATCTCTTCAGATAGACTGCCATTACTTCTTTACCGCCTATTGCTTTTTGATTCTTCTGTTTTTCAATTGCGTAGAGCATTTTTTTTGCAAAAACATCTACAGGCATTCCGTTCTTTGTGGCATCATCCATTGTACCCTGTGATGAACCATCTCCGGTGACAGCATGAATAGAAATATCGGTCTGGATAAACCCCGGGCAAATAATTGTGATTCTGATATTCTGACTGAATAATTCTGCCCGCAACGCATCAAAAAAACCATGTAATGCATGTTTTGCCCCGGCATATCCACTTCGCATAGGAGCTCCGAATATTCCCATAAGGCTGGATACAACCGCAATCTGCCCTCCCTTATTTTTGATCATATAGGGGACAGCTGCTTTTGTAAGGGCTACCGTACCGATATAATCTGTATCTATCAGCTGTTTATCTACTTCAATGTCCGTTTCCATTGCCAAAGAACGTTGTGAAAGTCCGGCATTGTTGATGAGAATATCGATCTTCCCAAACCGTTCTGATGCTTTTGCAGCAATGGCAGGCATTTCTTTATAATTCTTCAGGTCCAAAGCAATCACCGCGTACCGATCCGGGCTCAATCCTGCTTTTTCAGCCACCTGATGCAGCTGTTCTTCTTTTCGGGATGACAGGATAATTTTTGCATTGCTGTTCTTTGCAAGACTTGTTACCAAAGCTTCTCCAATGCCTGATGATGCTCCGGTAATCCAAATGACTTTATGATCAAAATAACTGCTCATACCTGTACTATTATTTAATTTTTAAGTCCGGCAATATATTTTCCTGCTTTCATTCCTGAAAAAATACAGCCTCCCAAAAATGTTCCTTCGAGTGCCCTGTAACCGTGCATTCCGCCACCGCCAAAACCTGCGGCCTCTCCGGCAGCATATAATCCTTCCATAATGCTGTCATCATCCCTTAACACCTGCCCGTTCAGATTGGTTTTTATACCGCCTAGCGTTTTTCGGGTTAAAATATTAAGACGTACCGCAATCAATGGACCGTTTTCAGGATCTAAAATTTTATGGGGAGCCGCTACACGCCCAAGTTTGTCTCCTAAATAATTCCGGGTATTCCGGATATAATTAACCTGGGTATCTTTAGAAAATTTATTGTCTAATTCTCTGTCCCGGGCTTCGATTTGAGATTTTATCTTTTCATAATTCAACAGCTTATTTCCGGCTAGTTCGTTCATTCTTTTAACCAGATCTTCCAGATTATCCGATACAATAAAGTCTTTTCCATGTTCTTTAAAATCTTCTATCGGCCCGGGAGCCTTTTTTCCGAAAATCCTTTTCAGAAAAAGAGAATAATCCTTATGGGTAATATCCGGATTTTGTTCTGAACCCGAAAGGGCAAATTCTTTTTTGATAATTTTCTGAGTAAGGATAAACCACGAGTAAGAAAAACCGGTTTCCTGTATATATTTCAAAGTTCCCAACGTATCAAATCCCGGTAAAAAAGGGGCGGGGAGACGTTTCCCTTTTGCATCAAACCATAATGATGATGGGCCTGGTAATATCCGGATTCCATGGTTTGGCCAGATCGGATTCCAGTTTTGCAAACCTTCTGTATAATGCCACATCCTGTCAGGATTGATGATATGAGCTCCTTTATCTTCGGCAATACCGATCATTTTTCCATCCACATAGGCAGGAACACCGCACACCATATTTTCCGGTGCTTTTCCCAGTCTTTCGGGCCAGTTTTTTCTTACCAGCTCATGATTGGCACCAATTCCTCCGGAAGCTATGATGATGTTCGGAGCGGCATATTCAAATGTTGAGATGACATTTCTATTGGTAGCAGCTCCTCTTTCCTGAGTATCATTTTCCAGAATATCTCCTTTAAGACCTTTTATTTTTCCATTTTCCATCAGCAATTCTGTCACTCTGTGTCTGAATTTCATCTGCAGTAATCCTTTTTCCTGAGCTTTGTATGCTTTTTCTACGAAAGGTTTTACTACACCTGTACCAGTTCCCCAGCTTACATGGAAGCGGGGTACTGAATTTCCATGTCCGGTTGCTGAACCATCACCACGCTCTGCCCAACCAACCATAAACATCAGTTTGATTCCCAGCTGGGTAATGTATTCATATTTTTCACCAGCTGCAAATTTCAGATAAGCTTCTGCCCACTGACGGGGCCAATAATCTTCCGGACGATCAAAACCTGCCGTACCTTTCCAGTCCTGCAAAGCCAGTTCGTAAGAATCCTTGATTCCCATTCTCCTTTGTTGGGGCGAATTGATCAGAAACAGGCCTCCAAAAGACCAGAATGCCTGGCCTCCTATATTCTGCTCAGTTTCCTGATCCAAAAGCAATACTTTTTTCCCGGAATTGGTAATCTCCATGGCAGCGGTAAGTCCTGCCAGTCCGGTTCCTATGATGATGGCATCAGGATGGAATGTTTCTTCCATTTGTAATGGTTTTTTATATTGAATGATACTTATCTATAAATGTATTAAATAATTAAAATCAAACGAATATAAGCCGGCAAAATATTCAATATTTATGTAAAAAAAATCTTACTACTTTTATTCTTTGTACCAAGACACCATAAAAAAATGAAAGAAAAACATAAATACCAGGCATTTGCTGTATTAAAAGACGGAACCCGTCAGCTGATTGATGCAGAATCAATTATTATCCGGCTGGAAGAAGAAGAAATTGAAATCTCTCTTATTCCGCCTCATCCTGTTTTCCTGGGAAAACTGACGCTCAGTACAGGTTCAGCGATCCCAGGCAGAGAGACCAAAAGGCAACATGGCACTCAGTTCCTTATAGAGCCGGGAGCTTCCAATGTGATTCATATAACTCCGAAAAAAACCTGATCTTCACAAAATAGACTATGAATACTAATTTTCCTGAAGCCAATACAGAACCTCAATAAAACATTTTTATCTTTGTGAAAAATAGAATTATGAAGTATTTGTTTATCATTGCCTGCTTTGTCTGCTCCATGTTTAGCCAGGCACAGCAAAAACAGGATCCATGGAAAGACAGCCAGCTGATGGATCCGGCGTTACTGGCTTCCAGAATCGTAAAGCATACAACTAAAGATCTGGTGATCATTTCAGTAGGTCCTGAAGCTATTATCAAAGGTTCTGTAGACATCGGACCAACACATGAACCTGAAAATCTGGAAAAACTGAGAAACTATTTAAAAAATATTCCTAAAAACAGAGAAATTGTAATTTACTGCGGATGCTGTCCATTTGTAAAATGCCCTAATATCCGTCCTGCTTTTGCACTACTGATGGAGATGGGTTTCAAAAATGCGAAGCTTTTAAATCTTCCAAAAAATATCAAAACAGATTGGCTGGATAAAAACTATCCTACAAATGATTAGTATGAAGAGTTATTGTACCTTATTATTTTTAATCATTTTTTCAGGTTCTGTTGCAGCTCAGAGTGCAATGGAAATAGGGAAGAAGGCTCCTGAGATTACCATGAACAGGGCAGATGGAACCTCATTTTCACTCTCCTCATTAAAAGGAAAACTTGTTCTGATTGATTTCTGGGCTACCTGGTGTGCTCCCTGTGTAGAGGAACAGCCTGAACTGAAGACACTGTATCATACCTATTCTGATCAGGTAAAAAACAATAAGTTTGAAATTCTGGGGGTTTCTCTGGATAAAAATAAGGAAAGCTGGCAGAAAGCAATCGACAGGTTTGACATCAAATGGATACAGATCAGCGATTTAAAATTCTGGAAAAGCCCTGTAGCAAAACTTTACGAAGTTGATGAACTTCCTTTTAACGTGATCATTGACGGAGATGGAACTATTTTAGCTAAAAATCTTCATGGCAAAGAGCTGGAAGAATTTTTAAAGAAAGCTTTACATCAGAATTAAGAGAATAAAATCTTACAGATATTGAAAGAACAGTGATTTATTTACTGTTCTTTTTTTGTATACGCTTCCAAGTAATTGATATACTTTATGGATCAATGCTTTTTCTGCTTCTTAACTTTAGGTATGAAAAAGAATTTCTATCTGCGCTTTGCACTTTCAGTGATATTGCTGATGCATAGTGTCATTTCTATTATGAGTGGAGATGTTAATAGTTTCGGGCATTTTTATCTGGATCGTATAGGATTCAGTCCCATTGGAATTTATATTGCGTGGGTTATAAAACTGACCCATCTTTGTTCTGTGCCATTACTTTGGCTTGACTCATACATAAAGCCAGTGGCCATTGGTAATATACTCATTTTTGTTTTGGGAATCTATTGTGTTCATTGGCAAAATGGCTGGTTTGTAGTGGGAGGCGGAACGAATGGAATTGAGTTCAATATATTGCTGATCTTCAGCTTTCTGAACCTGATGTATCCTCAAGTTTATTTCAAAAAAAAGAATCCCCTTCCACATCATACAGACATCTAAACTTCCTGTAACCTATAGTTTTTATGTAAGCATTCCTCGATAACGACCCCAATCTGCAGTTGGTAGATCATTACTTTAATTTGGTCGGCTTATATTTCTATATTTGACTGAAGAACACGTACTTTGTACTCTTTAATCATGATCAACTTGAAAGCAGACAGCAGATCTAAATGGCAGATTCATTTGCTTTTTTGGGTATTGTATTATATTCTGGAAGTTTACCTTGACTTTTACTGGTCCAGGTATCAGTTTCCGGATATCAAATGGCCGATAAGACTTCAGAATACCCTGATTCTGGAGCTGGGTTATCTTTTGATCAAAATACCGCTTGCCTATGCTTTGCTGTATGTCTTTGAAAAGGTTTATATAAAAGGAATTTTCAAATACCTTCTTTATATTCTTATTGTGATTACGGCTGTTTTCGGGCATCGTTTTTTAACACACTATATTATTTATCCCTATATCTATGGAGGTACAGAAACACTGGATGGTCAATATCCGTCGGGATTTATCAATGGGTATGTGGCATTCAATTCTTTTATGGATCTTATTTTCATGGCAGGTCTTATTTTCGGTGTTGAGATTACAAGACAAAAGAATATTCTGAAAGCACAGATCTCTCAGTTAAAGTCTGAAAAGCTGGATCAGGAACTTACAATGCTGAAAGCACAGATCAATCCACATTTTCTTTTCAATACCCTTAATAATATCTATGGAATGGCTCTGAAAAAAGCAGACGAAACTCCGGATGTGATCCTGCAGCTATCCAAAGTAATGCGCTATAATATCTATGAGGCAGCAGAAAAAACGATTTCCATTGCCAAGGATATTGAAAATATTAAAGACTTCATTCAGATTCAGAAAATCCGCCACCGTCATCTTACTGTAAATTTTACGGAGGATATTGATCATCCTTCTCAGGAAATTTCACCTCTCATTTTGATACAGTTTGTAGAAAATGCTTTCAAACATGGGGTTTCTGAAAGCTTGGGAGAGACATATATTACAATCAATATCCGGCTGCAAAACGGGATTCTTATTTATTTCATCGAAAATTCCAAAGAAGGAAGTCTTCACACCCATTCTACAAAAATAGGCCAGAAAAATATCAGAAGGCAGCTTGAACTGCTTTATCCTCAACATACTCTCTTCGTAGAAGATCAGACAGACCGTTATATTGTAACATTAACCATCGATTTCCATGACACAACCAGCCTCTAAAAAATACAACTGCATTATTGTAGAAGACGAACCGATTGCAGCAGAAATTCTGGAAAGTTTTATCTCAAGAGATCAGGACCTTAATCTTGTAGGAAAATGCGCTGATGCTGTATATGCCAGCAATCTTTTAGGCATTCATAAGGTAGATCTGATGATTCTGGATCTGCATCTTCCGGTGGTAAAAGGCTTTGATTTTCTGCGAAAAATAAAAAATCCACCATTGATTATCGTTACCACTGCTTATCATCAGTATGCGGTAGAAGGCTATGAACTTGATATTGTAGATTATCTGATGAAGCCAATTCCGTATGATCGTTTTCAGACGGCTGTTGATAAATTCAAATATTTAATGGAAGCAGAAGATGCTCTGCTGGAAGTCTCGGAACGTGATTACATTTTCATCAACAGCGGCAGAAAACAGATTAGAATGATCCTACAGGATATTTTTTATATCGAAAGTCTGAGAGAATACATTCATATTCATACAAAAACAGAGACTTTCACTTTTAAAATGCCGATCAGTAAGATAGAAGAAACTTTAAATCCCAAAATGTTTACCCGTATTCATAAGTCGTACATCGTTTCAAAGACTAAAATCGAAGTCAAGTCGGCCAATGTCATCCAGGTTAACGGAAAAAAGCTTCCTGTGGGGAGGACGTATAAGCCTTTGTTGGAGATTTAAGAGGGAAATGCTTAAAACACCCCGTTAAAAATTTTTGATCCCCCTCCGAGGAAGGGAAATTTTCAGCCATTCAATTCAAAATTATGGAAAACAGGCCGTTTTGGAGTTTCTGCTTCAGAGTTTATAGTTTTGGTAGATTTTATCGCGTTGTTGATATATACCTTTCACTAAATTCTTGATAATTTATCCAAATTTACCAGACAAAAGATATTTTTATTTCTGATTAAAAAAGCTCGGAATGAAAGTAGAAATCACCGGAATTATAGAAAATCAAATGAGATAGATGTGGGTGGTTTATTATGCTAATGTTGAATGATGATTGGCTTAATGATTAGGATAATCTTAAGCCAATTTCTTTTTCAGGACGAATATTTTATTTTAAAATATTTTGAGCCCGACTATTCCTACTACAATCAATAGTGCAGAAAGTAATCGTAATATACTTGCCGAGTCCTGAAAAAACAGAATTCCGACCAACAGCGTTCCTACAGCACCAATTCCGGTCCATACTGCATAGGCTGTTCCAATGGGGATACTTTTCTGAGCGTACCAGAGAAATCCACCACTAACGGACATACAAACGATCGAAAATATGATCCAGCTCCATTTATTATTTTCCGGTTGTTGAGATAATTTAAGTCCCAAAGGCCATCCAATTTCAAAAATTCCTGCGATAATTAATGCAATCCAGTTCATAGTACTTATTTTAAATGATGTTGCTGTTGTTAAAAGAATGTCATTAAAAATGAGTTGTTCATCATACAAGGCTTCATCAGATTACTTCTGCAAAATTATCATTATCCATTCATATTCAATATAATAAACTGTGCGACACAGCAAAAAACAGAGATAGAACGTATGATACGGAGCTTGAACCGTTCACTATTCTGGAATCAGATATAAGTCTCAATACCACTAATATTGATATCTTTATGCTATGAAAAAAGAGAAGGCAGAAGTATCTTATTTTCTACAGACTATTCAATTTCAATTATGTTAACAGATATTATTACAACTCATCTAGACGTTATTTTTTGTGGAATCAATCCCGGTTTAAAATCATCGGATGACGGGCATCATTTTTCGGGAAAGAGTAACCGCTTTTGGAAAGTGATTCACCAGTCGGGTTTTACTCCTTATGAAATTGAAGCGGTGAATGATATTTCTATTCTGGATTTTGGATTGGGGCTTACAACTGCTGTGGCAAGAGCAACTTCCCGTGCCGACGAGCTTTCAAAAGATGAATTTGACAGTGCTTTAGATACTTTTAAAGCAAAAATAACAGAATATCAGCCTCAATATGTAGCTTTTCTCGGTAAGGCGGCCTACAAGGCTTTTTCCAAAAAGAAAGAAATTCTATGGGGACTGCAGGCAGAAGAGTTCTGTGGGGCCAAAGTATGGGTTCTTCCCAATACGAGTGGCTTGAACCGGGGATTCTCACTTGATCAGCTGGTTACTTGCTATAAAGAATTTTATCATACAATTCACGAATCGTAATGGTTATATAGTATTGGGTTTACTCACATATTTATTTCCTTTCACAAAAAACCGCCAGGGTAAAAGGGCATCTTCCTGTGCATATGCAACGCCTATACGGGGAGCTTTTATAATATCATCAGGAGGGTATTGAATTCCGTGATCTTCAATCCATATTTCATTTCCGACCAGATCTTTTTTATTAAAAGATTGATCAATACCTAAAGCTTTGGCTGCGGATCCGGGGCCTGAAGAAATAGCTGCCTTATCTGCGGACATATTACGTCTGAGTTCCATAATGTCTTTTCCTATCAGTGGCTCAACAGCTCTGATTAATACAGCGTGGGGCTCATCTTTTACAGAAGTTACAACGTTAAACAGATGATGAATTCCGTAACATAAATAAACATAGGAAACACCACCATGACTGTACAATGTTTCCGTACGGTTTGTCCGCCTGCCGCCATAAGCATGGGAAGCTTTATCAAGTACTCCGAAATAAGCTTCTGTTTCTACAATAATTCCGGCTGTTATTTCACCATTACAATCTGTAAAAAGAACTTTCCCCAGAAGATTCTGAGCCAGAAAAAGAACGTCTTCGTTGGAATAATAGGAGAGTGGCAGTTTCAAATGAATGGTTTTATGTATTTAATAAGTTAAAAGTAAGGATATAAAAACAATTTTCATAGAGTTAAACAGATTGTCACTACATTTGAACATGCGTTAATGACATTTCACTCACCCAAAAGCAAAATTATGATGAAATTTTTCAACCTGACGCTGTTTATGGTTACTTTTTGTCTGACCGCATTGTCATTCAGTATTCCTTATCAGCAATCTTATCAAAAAATGATTGTCGGGAAGTGGCAGCCTGTATTCTCAGCAAGTGAAGGGATTGAAGCTAATGGAAAGCGAACGGTAAAAAATCACAAATTAAACAGCAAAGACCTCATGCAGTTTAATGCTGACGGTTCTATTACTGATAGCGGACAGCTTTATTTTTCGTATGAATTACATCCTGAAAACAAAATCTTATCTTTATTTGACGGGGGTAATTATGAACGAAGATTTGAAATCGCCCAGCTGGATACAACAACAATGAAGATTGTCATGAAAGTGACAGACAAGTACAAAGGAGAGCCTATTATCCTTACCTCGACAATTATATTTAAAAGGAGATAAAAACGAAACCCAACCTTTATCTTTAACCCTTATCTTTAACCATATTTTAAGTGAGTTCTAATTGTATTCTAATGCAATAAGGCTCTGCTGCTGCATTATTAGCTTTAATTTTGCAAAATGAAAAAGAAAACATTATTTGCAGCTTTATGTAAAACTACTTGCTTGTTATTATTACTTGTTGGAAGCACTATGATTAAGGCCCAAAGTAAGGGAAGCTCAGAAATAAGAATTGCCTATGGACTTGGAACGACCACAGATTTTCTTAATGCTTTCACCAGTGTGTTTACATTCGGTTATGGTCCTTATGAGACAGGAAATTCCGGAGCTTTTGTTGTTGAATATAACTATGCGATAAAGGATAAATGGATTATTGGGACAGATCTTGCATATCAACAGGTAACAAGAGAATATTCTGATAAATCAACGGAAAAATCACACAATTATACTTTTGCCGTAAAAAGTAACTACAACTATATATCCAAGCCAAAATTTCGCATGTATTCCGGAGTGGGATTAGGATTAACATTGGAAAAGAATAGAAATTCTTTACAAAGTACTTCACATTTTAATTATCAACTTACAGGACTTGGAATTAGATTAGGAGGCAGATTGGGAGTAATTGCTGAGGCAGGTTTTGGATATAAAGGAATAGGAAATGTAGGGCTGGCTTACAGTTTATAATAAGGCAAGATCAATATTCATTATCCCTATTTAAAAGAAAAACCAGATAATTTGATATCTGGTTTTTTTTTCTATTTTCCTCCCGGAGGACAATGTTCTTTTAAAAATTTCGTAAACATGGTAGCGAGATGCAGCGATGTTCCTTCACCTTCATCAATGGAGTGTGTACGGTTAGGATAAGACATCAGCTGAAACTGTTTGTTGTATTTTACCAGCTCGTTAATGTAAACTTCCGTATTCTGGTAATGTACATTATCATCGCCGGTTCCGTGAACCAGTAAAAGATTTCCTTTTAGGTTTTTAGCGTAAGCCAGTGGAGATCCATTCACAAAATCTTCTCTGTTTTCCTGTGGAAGTCCCATATATCTTTCCTGATAGATATTGTCATAGAACAACTGATTGGCCACCGGTGCAATGGCAATTCCCGTCTGGTAAATATCAGGATATTGTCCCAAAAGGTTCAGGGTAGAAGAGCCTCCACCGCTCCAACCCCATACGGCAACCCTTGAAGTATCTGCATAAGGCCATTTTGCAAATAGCGCTTTAGCTCCCATTGCCTGATCACGGATATTCAGCTGACCTATTTTACGGTAGATGGATTTTCTCCATTCACGTCCTCTTGGTGCCGGTGTTCCCCTGTTTTCAAGCGAAATATACAGATAGCCATCTTCGGCCATATCTCCCACGTACAATTGGTTCCAGCCTGTATAGAAACTGTCTGTTACTGTTTGCATTGCCGGTTCTCCATAGACTGTGAAAACAACCGGATATTTTTTATTAGGATCAAAATTTTTAGGTTTTACCACCCATCCGTCTAATGTAACTCCGTCTTGTGTGGTAATCTGGAAAAACTCTGTTTTAGACTTTGCAGGATCTGCTTTTGCTGTTCTGTTGGCAGCAACAAGTTCTTTATGTTTCGGAAGTGATATTACAGAACCCATTGAAATTGCATTGACACTGTTGTTGGTAAACATCGCGATTTTTCCATTGGGTGATATTGTATATGTATTAGAACCTGTATAAGCTTCAGGAGTCACTTTTTGTGCTTTTCCTCCTTTCATATTTACTTTGTACAGGTACTGTTGAGTTGCATTATTGGGTGATGCTGAAAAGTAGATCTGTTTGTTCTGAACATCAAAAAACTCAGGTTTTATCACATCGAAAGCATCTTTGGTAAGCAATGTTTCCTTACCGCTCATATCTATTTTATAAATATGTCTCCATCCATCTTTTTCAGAAAGCCAAAGGAACTCTTTTCCATTCTCGATCCAGTCCCAGCCACTTGGGTCATTATCGTTCCAACGGGATTTAATATCAATCCATGCAGCATCTGTTTCGGTATAAATAGTCTTACTGTTACCGGAGCTGGCATCTGCCACGATAATTTTACTTTGATTCTGTTTCCTGTTCAGCTGCTGAAGAATAACCGATTTAGAATCCAGAACCCATTCCATTCTCGGAATATAGTTTTGCATTTCGTCTCCCGCAATGTCTGCTTTCTTTGAAGATTGAGAAGCAAGATCATAAAACCAGATGCTGCAGCCTGAAGGATTTTCGCCCACTTTCGGATACTCTACAGGAATTGTAAATGAATACAGACTGTCTGTATTATTAATCATCAGGAAATTTTTTGTACCCCTTGCATCCAGCTTCCAGTAAGCAATTTTGTGACCATCCGGTGACCATCGGAAACCATCCTGAGTTCCGAATTCCTCTTCATATACCCAATCGAAAGTACCGTTGATCATGCCGTCTGTACCATCAGTTGTAATTTTGGTAATCTGATTGTTGGAAAGATCTTCAACATATATATTATGCTTAGACACATACGCTACTTTTTTCCCATCCGGAGAATACTTTGCAAACATCAGCGATGAAGAAGGCAGATCTTTTCCAAGCTGGGTAAGTTTTTTAGTATTTTTGTCAAAGATCCAGTAATCTCCACGGGTATTCTCTCTCCATACTTTTCGGGTATTGGCAAAGAGTAATAAACTTTTGTCATCCGGAGATACCTGAAAACTTTGTACCTGCAGTGCTTCAGAACTTCCAGCAGGAACAAGTTCATTGCTGTTTAAAAGAGTCTGGTCTTTTCCGGGATGCAATACATCAACAATTTCAACCCCTTTTTTCGTAAATGAGTAGTAAGCATTACCATCCGGAGTCCACTGTGTCTTTTGTGCAGCCAATGGCGACAGACACAGGAAGTATAATGCAATAACGGTTAGTTTTTTTATGTTCTTCATAGTTAGTATGTGATTAAGCTCAATATTCAGCTCTGTAATTTTCAATTTCTTCAACAGTTTTGATCAGTCCGTTCCCAAGAAGTCTGTACCCGTCATCAGTAATCAGGAAATCATCTTCCACACGGATTCCTCCGAAGTTTCGGTATTCATTTACGGCATCATAATTAATAAAATCTGCATTTTTATTCTCAGCCTGCCAGATATCAATCAGTTCCGGAATCATATAAATACCGGGTTCAACCGTTACAACAAAACCGGGTTCAAGGGCCTTTCCTAAACGTAAAGATTTAAGACCGAATGTTTGGGTATCTTTCGGTTCTTCTTCGGTATAGCCAATGTACTGCTCTCCGAGATCTTCCATATCATGTACATCAAGTCCCATCATATGTCCCAATCCGCATTGGAAAAACAGGGTATGGGCATGGTTTTTTACTGCTTCTTCAGGATTTCCTTTCATCAATCCAAGATCAATAAGACCTTCTACCAGATGCTGTGAGGCTTTGAGATGAATGTCCTTGAATCTTACTCCTGGCTTCAAAAGCTGCTGGGCATTATTAAAAGCATTCAGAACCACTTCATACATTTCCTTTTGTTTTGTACTAAAAGTTTTGCTCACCGGAAAAGTTCTGGTAAGGTCGCCCGCATATCCCATTGCCGTTTCCGCTCCGGAATCGTTAAGGAAAAGATCTCCCTCTTTCAAAGTATTAAGACGGTAGTGATTATGCAGAATTCCTCCGTTTATAGTTACAATCGGAGGATAAGACATCTGACATTCTTTATTGGCCGCCAGATATTGAATGGCATTGGCAATCTCATATTCTTTAACTCCCGGTTTTGCAATACGCATTGCCAGCAAATGCATTTCATTGGATACATTTACCGCCTCTTCAATTTGAAGTATTTCCTGAGATTCTTTAATGGATCTTTGCTTTACAATAGCCTTGATCATTTCTACAGAAGGTTGCAGTTCGGCAATTGTAGTTCCCAGAAGATCAGCAAGCAATATTTTATTGGAAGGCTGATAAGGAGGAAGATAATGGACTTTTCTTCCGGAATTTTGTGCTTTTCCAATATATTGAAAAAGTTCCGCATAAGGGAGGGTTTCCTGTACTCCGGATTTCAGACTTTTTTCCTTCAGAGTTTCCTGTCTGCCCATCCATACGATATCATCTATACTTAATTCATCTCCGAAAACAATGGTCTTATTCTCATCAATATCAATAATAGCCGCAATACGAGGTTCCTGAATTCCGAAATAATATAAATATGTACTGTCCTGACGGAAATAATAAGGATTGTGTTCAAAATTCACAGGATTTTCTATATTTCCCAAAAACAATAAAATTCCGCTCGATACATTACTTTGTAAAACAGCTCTTCTATCTTGATAAGTTCGTGTTGAAAACATATTATGAATACTTTTTAATTTAAAGCTTTAAAGTTACGATTTTGTACTATTGACCACTCTTTATTTACTAAAATAAAGAATAATGTAAAGTTTGGATTTTAATATGATATCCAGTGTTCATATTTTGCTTAAATTCGGTCATATTTTAACCTTTTACATCAAAATATTGGTTTCTATGAAGAGTCTTCAGTTTTCAGTCCCTGCTGATACCAACAAAAGCATCCGTATTCAGGAGGATATAATGCCCAACTTTTATCCTTACTTCCACCGCCATACGGAAACCCAGATCATGTGGATTCTTAAAGGACACGGAACACTTGCCATAGAACAAAATCTCTTTAATTTTGAGGCTGGTGACATTTTCTATCTGGGAGCTAATCAGTCACACGTCTTCCGAGGTAATTTTGATAAAGATGAAAAACAAAAAGTTCATTCCATCTCTATATTTTTTGATCCCTATAAAAAGATCGCTGCATTTTTTGATTTACCGGAATTTGGAGAGCTTAAAAATTTTATAGCCCATTCAGAAGTCGGTTTCCAGGTCGCTCCCAAATTAAAAATAAGTATCGGGGACAACATTGCTGCATTACAAAAAACGGAAGGAGTAGAGCAGATCATAGATTTTATAAGGATTTTAAACCATCTTATGCAAAACAGGCATCTGCATATTCCTTTATCTTCAGAAAAGAATCTGCCCAATCACATTTCAGATTATGATCAAAGAATTATAGATGCACAAACCTTTATTAAGAAGAATTTTGCCCAGACAAAACTTACCCTTGACAGTATTGCTCAGGAAGCCTGTATGACTCCCCAGGCATTTTGCAGATCTTTTAAAAAACGAACCGGAATCACTTATATTGAATATCTTAATGAACTCCGGGTACAGCGAGCTTGCAGACTATTGACATCCAGCAACATGTACAGTATTTCTTCTGTGGCTTTTAACAGCGGATTCAACAGTCTTACTAATTTTAACCGGGTCTTCAAATCCATTATGAAATATTCGCCTAAAGAATACCTTAAACATTATAAAGAGGCCACTATAGAGCAATAAAAAGCAACTTGTTAAAATACGGTTAGTATCTATTAAAATATTAACATTTACCGTTTTGAAATTCTGCTAGTTTTGGATAAATATTATTTGATATGAGTACAAAACTAAACTGGGAAGGT
>JASLCD010000359.1 GCA_030146295.1 Chryseobacterium sp. | reverse complement strand
ATGAAGCAATTTTACAATTCAAAAAGTTTACTTAGACTTTCTTTTTTATTCGTTTTATTATTTTCTGTAATTACCGTTGTCAACTCTTGTAAAAAAGATGATGATGAAGAATTTAAGGATCATGTGGTTCAATTTGAAGTGAAAACTACTTCCGGGGGAAGCATTATAAGTGTGGTAACACAGGTGGGTACAACTCAGAATACCATATACAATACTCCGCAGTCACCGGTAACTTCACCATGGACAAGCGGGGAGTTCTTTGTAAACTCCAGCCAGGCGCAGCTGAATCTTGATGCTAACGCGTCAATGCCGGATGATAATTCTGAATTAACAATCAATCTTTATATAGATGGAGAAGTTGCAAGAACTGTTAAGAAAAAAGGAAAAGGAGTATTAGTTGCTTCTATCGATTACAGTTTCTTAGAACCATAAAATATTGTACTATTTATATATAAAAAAACCGCTTTAAAGCGGTTTTTTTTATTCTTCAATCATTCGTTGCTGTAGAGCCCGGTTGATCAATTCCGTTGAGTTTTTTACTTGGAATTTCTGGAGCAGATTCTTACGGTGGGTATCTACTGTCAACGGGCTTAAAAACAGCTCCTCCGCGATGGTATTGCTTGTTTTTCCCTGTGCTACCAATTGCAGAATCTGTTTCTCCCTTTTAGTCAGCCTGGGAACCGGCAGATCATTTTGAGAAGGACGGCTGATGATCTGTTTGGTTTCATTACAGAAAACGATATCTCCGGAAAGCGCCCCTCTGATGCATACTACAAGCTCATCAATAGATGTATTCTTGAGAAGGTAACCATTGGCGCCATTTTGTATAGACTGCATGATAATGCTCCGTTCAGAACGGTTACTGAACATGATAACGGATGTATTGGGGGATATCTTTTTTATTTCTCTGCAAAGCTCTGTACCATTGGTATCGGGCAGTGTAATGTCCAGAAGGATAATATCTACTGTATTTGACTGGATAAAGCGGATAGTTTCTGCACCGGATGCAAAACTTCCTGCCACATTAAAAAAAGACTGGCTGTTCAGCATCATTCTCAGCCCTTCAATAACAATAGGATGATCGTCTACAATAATAATGTTAATTTTTTCATTCTCCATGGATGTTGAGTTCTATATTGATTGTTGTCCCCTGATGATCAGAATTGATTTCCATTTTTCCTTTCAGGTAATTGACTCTGTTGTTCAGATTACGGAGCCCCATACTTTGGGTCGTGTTTTCTATATTCTTATCAAATCCTTTTCCGTTATCTTCGATGGTGATCAGGAAATTCTCACCGGATTGAGAGCATTGAAGTAAAATATTGTTTGCTTCGGCATGTTTCACAGCATTGGCCAGTAATTCCTGGATAATTCTGTAAATATTAAGCTGGATGTTTAAAGGAAGTGTTTTGTCAATATCAATAGCCTGAAAGTCGATATCGAGATTTTTTCTGCTGTAAAATTCGCACAGATCATGTAAGGCCGTTTCCAGACCAAAATTAAGTAATGATTCAGGCATTAAGTTTCTGGCTACATGGCGGAGTTCACTGACAGAGTTATCCAGCTGGCCTAAGATTTTATAAAATTCCCGGTCTTTTTCAGGATTCAGATGAGTGGAAGACCAGGTAGAAAAATTGATTTTCACACCGGCAAGCATTCCGCCCAAACCATCGTGAAGGTCCCTTGCAATACGTTCTCTTTCTCGTTCTTCACCATCAAGAATAGCTTTGGTTAATGATAATTCCTCCTTTTGTTTAATCTCCTTTATTTTCTGTTCACTTATTTTTTTATTTTTTCTGAAAATGATAAACAGGAAGATGAGAAGACTCAAGGCTAGCAGTAAAACCAGTCCCATTCCCCATAAATAAGAGTTCTTCTTGTTTACTTCCAGGTCTTTTTGATTTTTTTCAGCATTTAAGGTTGCTATTTTTCTTTCTTTTTCAGCGGTATTGAATTTAGATTCAAGTTTATTGATTTCAAGCTTTACATTCTCAGTGTTCAGGCTGTCATTCAGTTGAGAATATTTCTGCTCCCATCGCAGTGCTTCTTTGGTATTTCCAATCTCTTCATTGAGCAATGACAGTTGTTTGTAAAACGTTTTTCTGTTATTAAGATCAATAGCTAAGGATTTTTCTGCTAAAACGTCCTCCAGAGTCATCTTAGCTTCATGATACCTTTTTAGCTTCTTTAAAATATCATACTTGTTGAAATAGAACATTTGAGCCAGAAGATTCTGGTTGAATTTTCTGGTGTAAAAAATACCTTTTTCTATAACAGGTAAGGCTTCTTCATTTTTTTGGCGGGTAATGTAGAGCAGCGTTTTACTGTAATAGTAAAAAGCATTGGAAGAAGATTCAGGGTAAGGGCTGATGAGTTTTTCTGCCTTATTCAGATATTTCTCAGCATCATCTCCATGAGCCTGATAACAGAAATTGTTGGCGGAATTGAGGTAAGTGAAAAACAGTTCAGCAGAATTGGGGTATTGTTTTTCAAGAATTTTCAACGCTTTATTATTATAATCCTCTGCCTTTTTAAACTGGGCATTGTACGTAAGAATCACGGCAAGCTGTGTGTACAGGAAACCTAAATTTCTGCTGTTTTCATATTTTTCAACCAGAGGAATGCTTTTTTCAAGCATGATTTTGACCAAAAGAATATACCCCTCTTTATCTTTTTGGGTAACTCCATAGCTGTACCAGGCCAGTGCCTGAAAAAAATCAGATTCTTCATTTTTAAATTTAGATAAAGATTGGATAGCCTGCTGATAAGAAATACCCGCTTTCCTTTTATTCCTGTCCAGATTGTATTGTCCCTCGTAATAATAATATTTTGCTGAAAAGAAAGGATTGTTTCGGGACTGTATCTTCCCATTTTCAAGATATTTTTTACTCAAAACAGAATCACTGTTTCTATAATAATTGGATAAAAGAAAAAAAGCCGCTGCTTTTGACGTAGCCGGAAGATGTCCCTTTGTAATGCCTTGTAGGCTGTCTATATAAGTTTTCTCATTAAGCGGAATGATTTGCTGGGACTGCAATTTAAAAAATAAGAATAGGCTTAGCAGGACAAGTAATCTCTTCATTATAGATCAATTCTGAAAAATATTTTTTTAAACGTTCAATTTAATTAAAAATTTCAGCATAAAAAATACCTGAATTTAGGTAGAAAAAATTACTGGTTTTTCAGGATTGATAGAAGTAGGGGATGCTCATAGCTTTGCAGATATCAAATCATTAATCATAGAATATTCAATATAGTAATTAAAATTTAAACAAAAAGATTATGAAAAAAATGAGAATGAATCAGCTGTTAAGAGGTGCATTCGTTGCGGTAATAGCGGCAATGCTTATAGGATTTACAGCTTCATGCAGTAAAGATAATGACGATAACAACAATGGTGCAGGGAAAAGTCATAAAGTGGTTTTCAAAGCTATTGCTTCTTCAGGAAGTAATATCGATGTGGCGGTTTACGGAATCGATGGTAACCCTACCACTGCATCAAGTCTTAGCGGGACAACATGGTCCAGCCCTGAGATCACATCAGAGCCGGGAGCGTACAATGCTAATGTTGCAGTAAACGCTGTAGGACCGACTGCTTCTGCCACTTTAAAAGTTCAGATCTGGGTAGACGGTGAACTGAAAAAAGAAGGAACTTCCAGCGGACAGTATTTGTCAGCCTCCGCAAGTTATACATTTTAATATTAAATTATTGTAGGCAATAAAATCGGCGCTGAGATTCTCAGCGCCGGTTTTTTATATTTTTATAGGGTATGTAAGATTAGCCTACCTTTACAATAAAGTAGCTTTTCTTACCTTTTTGCAGCAATAAAAACTTACCGTCAATAAGATCAGTTTCATTGGCTGTAAAAGTATCATTTACCTTTTGCTTGTTCACAGAAATCGAGTTTCCTTTGATCTCTCTTTGTGCTTCACTCTTAGATTTTAAGAATCCCGATTTTTCAGAAAGAAGATCAATAATATTCACTCCCAAAACATCAGCTCTTGCAATTTCTTTCTGAGGAACCCCATCAAAAACTTCAAGGAAGGTTTCCTCATCAAGGCTTACCAGATCTTCAGCAGTAGAACGTCCGAAAAGAATTTCAGAAGCTTTCAGTGCCTTTTCATACTCTTCTTTTCCATGTACCCACACAGTTACCTCCTCGGCAAGTTTCTTTTGTAATTTTCTTTCGTGTGCAGCTGTTTTATGCTCTTCGATCAACGCTTCAATTTCTTCTTTTCCAAGGAAAGTGTAGAATTTGATGAATCTTTCAGCATCATCATCCGTAGCATTCAGCCAGAACTGGTAGAATTTGTAAGGAGATGTTTTCTTTTTGTCAAGCCAATAGTTTTCTCCGCTTTCAGACTTTCCGAATTTGGAACCGTCAGCTTTAGTAATCAAAGGAACCGTTAATGCAAATGCTTCCCCCTGAGCTTTTCTACGGATTAATTCTGTTCCGGTGGTGATATTTCCCCACTGGTCAGAACCTCCCATCTGTAGTTTTACATTGTTGTTTTGGTAAAGGTGAAGGAAATCGTATCCCTGAATTAGCTGGTATGTGAACTCTGTAAAACTCATTCCGTCTGCACCGCTTTCTCCTGAGAATCTTTTCTTTACAGAATCTTTAGCCATCATATAGTTCACGGTAATATTCTTTCCGATATTTTTAGCAAAATCAAGGAAAGAAATATTCTTCATCCAGTCATAGTTGTTCACCAACTCCGCCTTGTTGGGCTCATTTCCGTTAAAATGTAAGAATCTTGAAAGCTGGTTTTTTAAACAGTCAACGTAGTGTAAAAGAGTTTCCTCATCCAGAAGATTTCTTTCAGCTGATTTCCCGGAAGGGTCACCGATCATCCCTGTAGCACCTCCTACCAAAGCAATCGGTTTGTGGCCATGCTGCTGGAAGTGAGCTAAAATTTTTATCTGAATAAGACTTCCGATATGTAAAGAATCGGCAGTAGGATCAAAACCAATATATGCAGTAGTTACCTCTTTATTTAGTTGTTCATCGGTTCCTGGCATCATATCGGCAAAAAGACCACGCCATTTCAGTTCTTCTATAAAGGAATTCATTGATTGTTAACTTTAAAATTTTAAGAAGCAAAGATAGTAAATTCAGAAGGAAGAGAAAAAGTGGAAACAGTAAATTAGCAAAATCATAGAAACATAACAATGCCTTTGATAACTTTATCATCATGAAGCAGATTCAATCTTTTTCTCTTTTGCAATTATGTCTCAAATACGCTATATTTGTTATTAATGAACGACGAACAGCTATTCCTGCTCATACAGAAGGCCAAGGATAAAGATCAGAAGGCCCAGACTAAACTCATCAACATTTTTTGGGTGGATGTTTTCTCTTTTGTAATGAAAAAGGTAAGAGATGAAAACGATGCCGATGAAATTACAGTCAATGTTTTTTCAAAAGTATTGTCGAAACTGGATATGTTTGATCCTCATTTTCAGTTTAAAACCTGGATACTGACCATTGCCCAGAATACCGTTATCGATTTCTGGAGAAAAAAGAACCGAGAAAACGAAGATGCTGTTGAAAACCTTGATGAAGTCAAAAATCAATATGCAAAATCTCCGGAAGAACTTCTGATTTCCGAAGAAGAGCAGAAGAAAATCATCAAAACCATAGAATCTCTGGATGCCAACTACCAGGATATTATCAGGCTGAGGTTTTTTGAAGAAAAAAGCATCAAAGAAATAGCTGAAGAGCTTGGAATTTCCGTTGCTAATACCAAAGTAAGGGTTATGCGGGCTAAAAAAGTCCTGGCTGAACTCTTGAAGAATAACGAGTTTGATGATAATTAAGCTTATCATTCAATGCAGGATATTCAATAGAAACGGGCTTTAGCCCGTTTGCTAAAAGATAAACATTCAAAATTGGCTTTAGCCAAAATTTAAATCTTACCCTCTTTATTTAGAAATACACTTCTTCTTTTGTCTTAGGAAGAATAATTTTTCTTTGCTTTTCCTGATTTCTGTTTTGCAGATTGATCTTTACTCCTTTATTAATATAGGTTTCCTTTAGAGACTTGCCATATTCAGCCGTATTTTCTACCTCTTTAGAATAAGTCAGCTGTCCTGTTGAAAGATTAAAATCTATCTCTTTCCAGTAATCACCGGGTCTTCCGGAGATAGATGAAGTTCCTATTAATTCAAAATGTCCGTTCTGAAATCTATATTTATCGGTAACATCCCACTTCCAGCTGCTTCCGCCATTTTGGGAAATGATCAGAATTCCTTTTTCTATTTTAGTCTCTCCGTATGGATCACCCATCATACCTCCGGCACTGCTTTCCATAACTGCATTTCTTGATTTTTCCAGAACAGTCCATTTTCCGCCGGTTTTTTTCAGGATCTGAATTTCACGGATTTTTCCCAGTTCACCCTCATCTTTTGTGGTGTAGACCATTATTTTTTCAGGAATTTTATCACCATCCAGATCTCCGTCTACCGTTTCAAGAAGGGTAGAACCTTCGGGCTGGAATTGTTTCTGAGCAAGACAAAATGTTCCGGCTGCCATACATAAAAGAAATACTGTTTTTCTCATAAATAATTTTGAAAACTTAAATGTACAATGAAATTTTGAATTATCAGTTTCATCAATATCTCAGGTTGATGGTTTCCATTAAAAAATCCTTAACTTTGAACTTCAATTTTAGAAATGGAAAATTCAGTTC
>JASLCD010000277.1 GCA_030146295.1 Chryseobacterium sp. | reverse complement strand
GCTGGTGAATGCCGTCCGAAACAGACACCTGCCAGAAGTAACTTACACCAAACTTCAGATTTGAAAGCGTATAATGATTAGCTGTCAAATCATTAACCTGAATCACGTTAGTGTCAAGATTATTTTTAATTGTCAGACTGTATTTTAAAACATCAGTCTTATCCGGATCTGTTGCACTCCAGGTTAATTCGACGCTCAAAGGTTGATTTACTGCGTTATCTATCGGACTTAGCAACTGTGGTGTAGCAGGAGGAGAATTCAATGATGTATCATCATCCATCTCAAAAACTGCTGTTACCACTTGATTTTGATTCTGTATATTGACAGACTGAAAGCTGGTAATATATCCTGAAAGCTCAGCTTTTACAGAATAGTTCCCTACCGGCATGGCCGCAATTTCAAAGGAACCGTCTGTACCACTGAAAACCGTCTCTGTTGTAGGATTGGTAAAGATCTTCACATTGGAAAGTGGGACATTACTGCCTCTTTTTACGACTTTTCCTTTTAACATTCCTGTTTGAGCCTGTTCCACAAGGTCTTCATTGCATGAAAACAGACAAAAAGCTAAGATGAATATGCTGAGTATTTTAATTAAAGTTTTCATAATTCGTGTTTTTATTTGTTTCCGAAGTAAAAGTTGATTCCTATACCAAAGCGTAAAGCCTGATCTTTCCTTTTTCCATTCACGAGGCCTTCCCAATCATCTTTGAAACCCAGATCATATTGAGCAGAAGCTCTCAGTGAAACATTCCGGCTGATCATATATTCCAGCCCTCCTCCGAACTGTCCTTTATATTGAGGTTTATATTTTGAATACATGGCTCCAGCTCCGCCATAAATGTACGGGCTGAATCTGTATTTAGGAAAAAGTACATATTCCAGGTTCACTTCGGGACCGAAATAGTTCCTTTTCACAATATTTGAATTTTCAAGGGTAAAATAACTGCCATTTATTTCTACATTCAGGTAGGGAGTAAGAAAATATTTGAATCCTATTTTGCCTCCAGCATTCATTTTAGCCTGTACATAATCATCTTTCACTTTCTGTCCTTCAACATTGGCAAATACAGAAAACTTCTGTCTGTAGTTCTCAGGATATTTTCCGTCTACAGCTCTTCCGTCATTCAACTCCTGCTCTTTATTGTATTCATTGATTAAGGTCTGGTACCCACCATTGGGATCTACTGCTTTCCCCCATATTTGATCTCTTATCCCTTCTACAATAAGAGATTTTACCGCTTTTTCAATAGCCTCGGTCACAGCAAGCTGAACGGGCTCATTTTGGGTGAGTCCTACCTCAGCCTCCAGTAGTCTTTCTGTATCAATGTATCTGAAAAAACTTCCGTTTACGCTGGTTGAAAGAATAGTTTTAGAGGTATAAACTGTTTTAAGAATTTCTCCGTTAAGAGTAGAGACAGCACGAAGGTAAATCGTAATTCTGTCCTGGCGGTATTGTGTAGAAGCACCGATGCCGAAATACCTTGCCCCAAGCCCTCCGGTGAGAATATTGCTGTCATAGGAGATTACGCCGCCTTCAAGAAGAATTCCGGCATACAAAAGAGGAGGAAGTGCCTGATTGTTTTTATCTGCATCCTTTATATATTCCTGTCGTGTGGAGCGGATGATTTGTCTTTCATTGAGAAGATTGGCAATATTTTCCCTTTCAATAGGGATAAACCAATGGCTGTCTTCCAATGCTTTGATAAGAATGGTGGTGGTTCCCTGAGGGACTGCCGTACTCCAGTTGTTTCCGTTTTCGGAGGGTTTATACTGGCCGGTCTGGTCTCGGAATTTATAGACCCCTATTACAATCTTCTCTTTGGGAAGTGGAAGATTTTTCAATTCCGCGGTAGAGGAAGTAACCTCTCCCATTGTTGGTTTTTCGGGATCCGAAGGTAAACCCAATATTGAACTACAAGCCTGCAGGATACATAGCAGGAAACTACAGAAAAAGATTCTGGTGTAAGTGTAGGTTGTCATGGTAAGTTTATTTTTTAGTTATTTCCTATTTCGGAATTACGATCTCGGACTGATCGCCATTGCTGGTATCCAAAATATTGATTAAAAGTCCCTGATTAGTGTTGGTAATCTGTAAGTAAAGCGATCCGAAAAGATAATTTCCGGGCTTTATATTTCCATCTCCGAATTGTTGCTCAAACAGTTTTTGAGAAAGCTGGCTGAGCACCTGCCTGTTGAGGCTTTGGGTAAAACTATCAAGAGAGTTTACCTTATCAAGTAAATTGCTGTAATCATTTTTTTCTGCAAATGGGTTTTGGGCATTTGCTGAGCTTAAGAGCCACTGATAATTAAACGTATCTCCTCCAAAAGCGGGATTGACCGGCTTATAGACGAGCTGCTGAGATTTTCCGTAGAAAATACCCGCAATAAAGGTCAAAATAATGATAAAGGTTTTCATGGCGGACATTTTTAGTAAATGAATTCATTTTTAATGAGGTTTTTCTTTGCGTTAAATTCTTTGATATATTTTAAGCTGTAAGCCAGCTGTTCATTTAAATAATCTTCTCCCGGATTGGTCATAAAACTGTAAATCACTTTATCCTCAATCTGAATATTGATCTGGCCGCTTGTTCCGCGAAGGGGAAGCTCTGTAATGGTAACGACACTACTGCTTTTATCCGGAAGCTGGCTATACTGCATGTAGAACAGATCATAAAAATCTTTTCCAACCTTGCTTTTGGTTTCATCGATAGTCAAACCTCTAAGCTCAGAAGCAGTATCTTCCTCTATTCTGGCTGTTTTGTTTTTAAAAAGATCACTGTTAAGCTCCAGGCTGTCTTTGGCTACCAGTTTCTGGGTTTCTTCTTCCCTGATATAAAGAAAGGCTTTCAGGGCATCCTTTGATTCAATATTCACGTTGATCTCCGACAATACTTTTACTTCATTGGGATTAACTGAGAATTTACCACTCTGCTGATTGTTTGAAAGATTGCCTCCGTTTCCTTTTTTAATAGATACGAGAAGATAATTTAACTCTTTGTAAACAGCAGTATTATTCATAACAACAGCTTTCAGTTTAATCTGGTTTTCCATGAGGCTGCTCTCTATTTTAGCCTTTACTTTTTTATCTTCCTGCCCATAAGTCCATACAGACAGGAAGCTAAAAAATGTGCTCAGGCTAAGGGAATATAAAAGTTTCATCATTTGTATTTTAATAGTTTCTCATGAAAACTGTTTTATTGTCTCCCTTTACATTGATCTGAATTCCATCCGAGATGCTGTTGCTTCCCGTGACATCAATAATATTATTGTTTCCTTGTGTAGTAATGGCAGTTTTAGTTTCTTTATCTGTAAATGAATTGATAAAATAAAGCGTATTAAAATCTCCCACCTGTTTTACAATAACAGTAGTTCTGGCATTAAGGGAAAGCTCTGCATTGTTATAATCACCCATCTGAATGATATTGGAACCGTATGAAGTCTGATCAACCTGCTGCCTGGCTATGAGATTAAAGATTGTATTACTGTTGATCTTATTCCAATCTATTTCCTGTGCTTGCAACGGCAATAATATGAAAAGAGCAAAAACACTCCATCTTAAAGTAAACATGACCTATAGGGTATTAAGGATACTGATGCTAACCAAAGAAAATTGGAGGTAAAAAAGGAGAAACCCTGTAGTTTCTCCCTTACAATTTCTAAGATTTACAGTATGTTTGTTATTGGGGCTTACTTAGTTGGATTGATTCACAATCATTGAGTTTCCGTTACCCATCTGAGTTCCTAAATGGAAGTTAGAATCACCGGTTTGAGTTACCCAGGTAAAGTTACCGTTACCCATCTGAAGGTCTATAGCTGTGTTAGCATTTCCTAACTGGAACTGATAAAGCTGATTGGCATTACCTGCCTGTACTCCTACTGAAGTATTATCGTTTCCTATCTGAACTGAAGCTGCGATATTACCAGTACCTGCCTGGGCATTGGTTGCACTGTTATCATTACCGTCCTGATACTGAACAAGGACATTATTAGCTCCTACCTGAATACCACTGGCATCATTTCTTCTTCCTAACTGAACCTGATATGCCATATTACCGCTTCCTACCTGAATAGCTGAAGCATCATTTCTTCTTCCGTCCTGATATTGAACAACAGAGTTACCTAGTCCTACCTGTACCGAAGAAGCATCATTTCTTCTTCCAATCTGAGTTTGTTCTGTAGTATTAAGGACTCCAAGCTGCCATGTTGAAGCAGAGTTTCTGTTTCCTAGCTGCATCACTTCATTTGAGTTTCCAATACCAACCTGGTCAACATCAATAGAGTTTCTGTTTCCTATACTTTTTGCAGTATTAACGTTCAAAATACCTACCTGATCAATGTCTGCAGTATTACGATTCCCTGTCTGTGTCAAAGAGTTGATGTTCAAAAGACCAGTCTGATCCACAGTAGCAACATTTAAGTTTCCTGTTTGGGTAGTTACATCAATATTAAATTGTGCGAACCCGAAACTCATGGCGAATAGTGTAAGTACACCTGTAAGTAAATTTTTCATCTTAGTAAAAATTAATTGGTTAATAGTAAGGCAAAGGTAGCCTCTGTATCAAAATGAAAAACCACCATCAAAGTGTAAATTTCAAAAGTCACTGTTTACAGGTGCAGGGGTCACTATTTGCCGTTGTATGAAAGTCATTGTTTTCAGTTACGGGAAAACACGGGAGTCATTCTAAAGCCCGTAAGTAACTCAGGCAGTTGTGAATATTGAATTTTATTCAATCATCATTATCACTCATTATTCCAGGTTTACCACAAGCATTGAAACTTCACGGTTTTGGGTTTTAAACTTTTTATCATCACCTGCTATTTATTATTCACTTGCAAAGGAAAATTCACAACTGTTTATCTTTTTCTCCTAATATTTACATAGGTTAATTAATGTTAAGTCCCTTATTACTTCAAGATATATTGTTAAATTTGAAGTATGGAAAATTTTGGAAAAGATTTATTACGAAAAATAAAAACTGTAGAACTTCCCGGTGAGCATGCACATGGGATCTTCTCCCCTCCCTCCCGTCCCGTTTTTACGTATGATGAAGTATTGGCAAAGAATCCCAAATTTGCAGCTGTCAATATCGTTTTGTATCTGAAAGACAATGAGTGGTATTTTCCATTGATTCAAAGAACCATTAATGAGCATGACAGACACAGCGGTCAGATTTCACTGCCTGGAGGAAAGCGTGAGGAGATGGATAGAGATTTTGCGGAAACTGCAGTTCGGGAAACTTCCGAAGAAATCGGAATAGACAAACATTATGTAAGGATCATCAGAGAAATGTCTCCCATTTATATCCCACCGAGTAATTTTTATGTATATCCTTATATTTCTTATACTAAAAAGAACCCCGCCTTCATTCTTCAGCAGACGGAAGCTGTGGAAACAATAGAATTCCCCATCACTTCCTTTCTCAACCTGTCGGATACCCCCGAAATCATGGCTCTGCCTAATGCAAACGGATATGAGGTTCCTGTCATCAATTTCAACGGATACATTATCTGGGGTGCCACAGCAATGATATTAAGTGAATTCAGTCAGTTGCTGAAAAAAATGTAACTTTGCACTACCGTGTTTAATTGAGAAATGGCGAAGAAAAATATTTTTACCGATGCATTCGGGACACCTTATTTTTTGAAAAGGTTTATTATTTTTATTTTAGGAGTTGTATCATACAGAAGGTTCAACGGTTTTAATAAGTTAAAGATAACCGGGACAGAACACCTTGTGGATCTTCCGGATTCTAACGTACTTTTTGTATCCAACCATCAGACCTATTTTGCAGATGTGGCAGCAATGTACCATGCTTTCTGTGCTGTAAACAACGGATATCTAAACACGATAAAAAACCCAATCTACCTGCTGAACCCTAAGATTGATTTTTACTATGTAGCAGCTGAAGAAACCATGAATAAGGGCATTCTTCCCAAGATCTTCAAAATCGCCGGAGCTGTAACGGTAAAAAGAACATGGAGAGCCGAAGGGAAAAATGTCAACAGAATGGTAGACATGAGCGAGGTAGACAATATTATGAAAGCATTGGACAATGGCTGGGTAGCGACTTTCCCTCAAGGAACTACTTCTGCTTTTGCACAGGGACGAAGAGGAACAGCCAAACTGGTCAAAAATCAGCGTCCTATTGTAATTCCGATCAAAATAAACGGATTCAGAAGAGCTTTTGATAAAAAAGGACTCCGCGTAAAGGTAACCGGTGTAAAACCTACGATGGAATTCAAGGCTCCTTTGGATATCGATTATGATAATGAAAAAGCACCGGAAATTTTACTGAAAATCATGACTGCCATTGAGCAGACAGAAGATTTCAACCTATTACACAGTTATGATGAAGAACTTAAAGCTAAAAAATTAGAACAAAAGGACTCAAATAATTAAAGTAAATAAAAAATTATGAACAAAATACTTGGAATCTTATTTGCAATCATAGTATTAGTTTCATGCAACAGCCAAAAAGTATATTCGGATTTTGACATCAGCTATTCGAAAAGCGGAGGCGTTGCTCCTATTTATGAAAACCTGCTTATAAAAGATAACAACGTACATTATTCTTTTGAAGGACAAGGAAAAAAGTTTAAACAGGATTTTAAAATTTCCAATGAAGATCTAAAAAAACTAGATCAGGTTCTTTCCCAGAATAATTTCAGAAGGATACAGGAAGACCGTAAAAAACTTTACGACCATGTTTCTACTTCAGTCAATATCAAGAAGGGGCCCAATGAAGGCAATAAAACAGATGCCAGCATGATCATGCCCAATTATCAGACCAACTGGAAGAACATTCTTGCAGCTTTTCAGGAGATCATTAATACTAATGTTAAAAAACAGTAAATACAATTGAAAACCCACTTCATTGCTATTGGCGGAAGCGCCATGCATAATCTCGCCATTGCATTAAAAGATAAAGGATATCAGGTTACAGGTTCAGATGACGCCATTTTTGAACCTTCAAAATCGAGACTGGAGAAAAAGGGAATTTTGCCTGAGGAAATGGGTTGGTTCCCGGAAAAAATAACTCCGGATATAGACGCTGTTATTCTGGGAATGCATGCACACCAAGACAATCCTGAGTTGGCAAGAGCAAAAGAACTGGGTCTGAAAATATATTCTTATCCGGAATTTCTATACGAACAAGCCAAAAATAAAACAAGAGTGGTTATTGCGGGTTCACATGGTAAAACAACCATTACCTCAATGATTCTTCATGTCCTGAACTTCCACCAGAAAGATGTAGACTATATGGTAGGGGCGCAATTGGAAGGTTTTGACTGTATGGTAAAGCTTACTCAGGATAATGACTTTATGGTACTGGAAGGGGATGAATATCTTTCCTCTCCAATTGATCTCCGCTCCAAGTTTTTACTGTATCAGCCGAATATCGCTTTGATGAGCGGTATTGCA
>JASLCD010000267.1 GCA_030146295.1 Chryseobacterium sp. | reverse complement strand
CAGAAAGAACAAGAAATCAATTAATAAACAATTTAAAATAAAAAGTTAAAAATACTTTATGACAGCTCAATCAGTAATGATCCCCTGGCAGGATCGCCCGGAAGATTGCAATGATATCATGTGGAGGTTTTCCGAAAACCCGATCATTAACAGATATGCGATACCAACATCCAACAGTATATTCAACAGTGCGGTGATTCCTTTTGAAGACGGCTTCGCTGGTGTATTCCGTTGTGATAACAAAGCAGTACAGATGAATATTTTTGCTGGCTTCAGTAAAGATGGGATCAATTGGGATATCAATCATGACCCTATTGAAATGCAGGCAGGAAATACCAATATGATTGAATCCGATTACAAATATGATCCCCGTGTTACTTTTATAGAAGACCGTTACTGGATTACCTGGTGCAACGGATACAATGGTCCAACGATCGGAATTGGGTATACTTTTGATTTTAAAGAATTTTTTCAGTGTGAAAATGCCTTTCTTCCATTCAACAGAAACGGAGTTCTTTTCCCTGAAAAAATAAATGGTAAATATGCCATGTTGAGCCGTCCTAGTGATAACGGACACACTCCTTTCGGAGACATTTATATCAGTTACAGCCCTGATATGAAGTACTGGGGAGAACACCGCTGCGTAATGAAAGTAACTCCTTTCGAGGACAGTGCGTGGCAGTGTACAAAGATTGGAGGCGGCCCTGTTCCTATCAAAACAGAAGAAGGATGGCTGCTTTTCTATCATGGCGTGATCAATACCTGCAGAGGATTCAGATATTCAATGGGGGCAGCTTTGCTTGATCTTGAAGATCCTACAAAAGTATTGTACAGAACGAAACCTTATCTATTGGCTCCGGCTGAATTGTATGAAATGACAGGAGATGTACCAAACGTGGTCTTTCCTTGTGCAGCGCTCACAGAAGGAGATAAAGTAACAGTATATTATGGTGCTGCTGATACCGTGGTTGCTATTGCCTTTGGATATATCTCAGAAATTATTGATTTTATGAAAAAAAATTCAATCTAATTAGTAATATAAAGTTTTTAGGAAAATAGGTTAATCATCTTAATTTTCCCTTTTACTGGGAATTTTATAATGGTTTTCCTATTTTTAAACCAACTTTTAAATAAAAAAATCTCCGATACCTCTCTTATCATGAAAAAAGAACTGCTTATCTGCTTTTTTACAACCCTGATTTCTGTAGCCAATGCCCAGCAAAATAAAAACGATGTTTTATCCTGGGTAGATCCTTTCATAGGGACAGGAGGACACGGCCATACGTTTCCCGGAGCTACTACACCATTCGGGATGATACAGCTGAGTCCGGATCAGAATACAAAAAGTGGCGACTGGGACTGGTGTTCCGGATACCACTACAGCAGTAAAACGATCATGGGATTCAGTCACAACCATCTTAGCGGAACAGGATGGGCAGATCTTGGAGATATTCTGGTAATGCCAACTGTAGGGCAAGTAAAAATGGTCCCGGGATCAGAAGATAAACCGGAAACTGGTTACCGTTCAAAATTTACGCATGATAAAGAAATAGCGTCTCCCGGATATTATTCCGTAATGTTGGACAGCTATGGAATCAAGGCAGAGCTTACCGCTTCGCCAAGAGTAGGATTTCATAAATATACTTTTCCGAAAAGCGATGAAGCCAATATCATTATTGATCCTACCAATAAAATCTTCGGAAACATCTACCATACTTTGGTAAGTGTGGAAGGCAATAATAAAATCAAAGGTTACTGCTACAGCAATGGCTGGGGAGGTAAACGGTTTGCTTACTTCGTGATGGAGTTTTCCAAACCGTTTAAGTCTTACGGCGTGTATGCTGACGGAAAAATCAAAAATGATGAAAAAATTGCCCTTGCCAAGGATGCTAAAGCTTTTGTAAGATTCTCGACAGAAGATCAGGAAAGCATAGAAGTAAAAGTATCTTTATCTCCGGTGAGTACAGAAAATGCACAGGAAAATTTTGATACGGAAGCAACAAATGTTGACTTTGCCAAAGCAAAAGAAACCGCTCAAAAGACCTGGAGAGATCTGATCGGAAGATTCCAGGTGACAGGAGGTACAGACAGTCAGAGAAAAATTTTCTATACAGGCGTTTACCATACCTTCATTGCTCCAAACCTTTATATGGACGTTAATGGAGATTATGTTGCCGCTCAGGAAAACATGAATACCAAATGGTTCACCAATTACAGTACCTATTCTTACTGGGACGGATTCAGAGCAACACACCCGCTGTTGACCATTATGGATCAGAAACATACCAAAGAATTTGCCAACTCTTTGATTAGCAGATATACAGACCGTAAAGATCATATGCCGATCTGGGAGCTTTGCGGATATGATAATTTCTGTATGCTGGGCTATCACAGTGCATCGGTAATCTGGGATGCTATCTCAAAAGGAGTTCCGGGTATTGATGGAGAAAAAGCATTTGCCGCAATGAAAGATGCTTCTTTAACAGACAAAATGAGCAGCAGCGATGGTGGCGGAGGTCTTAATGATTATATCAAATTAGGCTACTCTCCATCAGAAAACGGCGCTTCTGTTTCTGCTACACTGGAATATTCATATGATGACTGGTGTATTCAACAGCTGGCAGAAAAATTAGGAAAAAAGGACGAAGCAGAAGTATATAAAAAACGTTCTATGAACTTCCTGAACACTTTCAATAAAGAAAATAACCATTTCTGGCCAAGACAAAAAGACGGAAAATTTTTAGCAGATTTCAAGCTTAATGACTGGAAAAAGCTTCAGCCACACTGGGTTTCCGGAAATATCTGGGCGTATGATTTCTTTGTTCCGCATCAGATTGACGAAATGATGAATCTGTATGGCGGGAAAAAAGGATTTGAAGAAAAACTGGATAAAACCTTTACAGAGGCACTTCATATGGAAGGTGAGCAGCATGTTGACATTTCAGGATTCATAGGATCTTTAGGATTCGGGGATGAACCGGGACATCATGTTCCATACCTGTACAATTATGCTGGAAGTCCTTACAAAACTCAGAAAATGGTAAAATATATCCGTGACAATATGTACGCAGCCAAACCGGATGGAATTGTAAATAATGAAGACTGTGGTCAAATGTCCGCATGGTATATTTTCTCATCATTAGGATTCTATCCTGTGACACCGGGAAAACCTGTATATGCTATCGGAGCACCACAATTCCCGAAAGCTTCATTACAGCTGGAGAACGGAAAGACTTTCACGGTGATCGCCGACAAAATTTCTGATAAAAATATCTATGTTCAGAAAATGTTCCTGAATGGAAAAGAATACAAAAGCTGGGAACTGAATCACAGTGATATTATGAATGG
This sequence comes from Chryseobacterium sp., assembly GCA_030146295.1. Taxonomy (GTDB): domain Bacteria; phylum Bacteroidota; class Bacteroidia; order Flavobacteriales; family Weeksellaceae; genus Chryseobacterium. The sequence goes on along the minus strand of JASLCD010000267.1, from coordinate 7,145 downwards.
TGGTGAGCTTAGATTCGTAATGGGAAGTAAGCCGGTAAAATAAGACTAATAAAAATAAACGAAACAAAAGTATCAATGGAAAGGAGAAATTTTATTAAAACAAGTGCACTGGCAGGAGCCGGATTGCTGTTTACTCAGAATGTTTTTGCTAAAAATCTGGTTTTGGACGATTTTCCTGTTGTCCGTGTTCCAAAAGAGAAAAGACATTTTACCAGCGAATCTGTAGAAAATGCCATTGCAGCTTTTAAAAAGAAAGTGAAAAACAAAGAACTTAGCTGGCTCTTTGAAAACAGCTTTCCGAATACATTAGATACTACTGTTTTCTATAGTGAAGCCAACGGAACACCGGATACCTATGTGATCACAGGGGATATTGATGCCATGTGGCTTCGTGACAGTTCTGCACAGGTTTTTCCTTACCTGCAGTTCTCGAAAAAAGATGAAAAGCTGGACAAGCTTATTTCAGGTGTTATCCATAAGCAGACTACTTTCATCCTGAAAGATCCTTATGCCAACGCTTTCTATAATGATGACCAGAAGATCAGTAAATGGAAAGAATATGATCATACGGACATGAAGCCGGGAACCCATGAAAGAAAATGGGAAATAGATTCCCTTTGCTATCCTATCCGTCTGGCATACCACTTCTGGAAAACAACAGGAGACACCAAACCTTTCGATGCAAATTGGCTGAAAGCAATACAACTTACCCTGCAGACTTTCAAAGAACAGCAGAGAAAAAATGATCTGGGACCTTACAAATTTGAGCGTACAACAGCCTGGGCAACAGATGGAGTTCCTATGGGTGGATATGGATATCCAACAAAACCGGTAGGTCTTATCAGCTCTATGTTCCGTCCAAGTGATGATGCAACTATCTATGGATTCCTGATTCCGTCTAACTTATTTGCTGTAGTCAGCTTACGTCAGGCTGCGGAAATGGTGTCTCAGATTAAAAATGAAAAAACGCTGGCTCAACAGCTCAACAGCCTTGCTGATGAAGTAGAGGCAGCTATCAAAAAATACGGAATTTATAATCATCCTGAATTTGGAAAGATATATGCTTTTGAAGTGAATGGCTTTGGGAGTTATAACCTGATGGATGATGCAAACTGTCCAAGCTTATTAGGATTACCTTATCTGGATGCGGTGAAAGCAGACGACCCTGTGTATTTGAATACAAGAAAATTCGTGTGGTCAGAAAATAATCCGTTTTTCTTCAAAGGTAAACTGGCAGAAGGGATAGGAGGTCCGCATATCGGACTTGACATGATCTGGCCAATGAGTATCATAATGAAGGCACTCACTACAAAAGACAAAAGTGAGATCAGATGGTGTATCGATACCTTACAGAAAACGCACGGAGGAACAGGCTTTATGCATGAATCCTTCCATAAAGACAACGACAAAAAGTTCACCAGAGAATGGTTTGCATGGGCAAATACTTTATTTGGCGAATTGTTATGGAAAACCTTTAACGAAAACCCTGAGCTACTGACATAGCCCTCCCTTTTATATGGTTTATTCATCTGAGGCACTTTCCTGAAAAGAGAGTGTCAGGGGAAAACTATATAAAATTCAGACACCAAAACACCTTAAAAAAATTATACAATGAAAAAAAAATCCATCCTTACCGCACTGATGGCAGTGATGCTTCAGTCAGGTTCTCTGTTGAACGCACAACAGCTTAGTCCTACAGGAATATGCTATGTGGAAGTGAATAACAACAACATCCTGAATGCAGGATCGTACAAACTGCAGACATCGAACAGCTATCTGTTCAATGTTGTAAATATTTTTGCGGCTAATATTAATTATGATGCCAGCCGTGGAAGAGCCTATCTGTATTCCAATAATAACGTTACCAAGGTTCTTACCAATGCAGATACCTACATAAAGCCCCTGCAGCAAAAAGGGATGAAAGTGGTACTCACTATTCTTGGAAACCACCAGGGAGCGGGAATCTGTAATTTCCCCACACGTGAAGCAGCCAAAGATTTTGCATTACAGCTTGCCAATACAGTGAATACCTACGGTCTTGATGGAATTGATTTTGATGATGAGTACTCTGAATATGGAAATAACGGAACAGGGCAGCCCAATGACAGTTCATTTGTAATGCTCGTTCAGGAGCTGAGAGCATTGCTGCCGAATAAGATCATTTCATTTTATTATTATGGGCCTGCAGCTTCAAGACTTTCCTGGAACGGAGCAAGAGTTGGAGATAATGTAAACTACAGTTGGAATGCAATGTACGGAACATTCTCTGCACCCAATGTACCTCCGCTTACCAAAGCACAGATTTCTCCTGCAGCCATATGGATGGGAAATACTTCCAACTCTACAACAACTAGTCTGGCTACTCAGACTAAGAATGGAGGTTACGGAGTGTTCATGTGGTATGATTTACATGGAACCAATGAGACCTCTCAGCTTTCAGCGGGAACACAGACACTATACGGAGAGCAGACTGTTTTAAGCAGCCCTTTGCAGTCATGGACACAGGGAACAAATTGTGATGCTCCTATCGGATTGTTTACCAGTAACCTTACAGGTACAAGCGCCAAACTCAACTGGTCTGCAGTAGGAACCAATACCTACGATATCGACTATAAACCGGCTTCTTCAACAACATGGACTAATGCGGTAACAGCAACCAGTTCTACTTCTGTAACGGTTTCAGGTTTAACAGCCAATACGGAATATGACTGGAGAATCCGAACCAACTGCAGTGTGAAAAGTGCGTATATGTTCGCCCCAAGATTTACCAGTACTTCAGGAACAACTCCTACAGGTTCTTATGCATTATCTCTGGATGGAAGCACTGAATCAGGAGCTGCGGGAAGTATGAATCTGAGCGGCTCTGCCTTATCTTTTGAAGGCTGGATCAAACCTTCGTCCTTCAAATCCGCTTCTCCATATATTTCCTCTATCATGGGAACGGAAGTTAGCGACAGCAATTCCGCATTCTTACGATTAGGAGATGCCAGCCTGGCTAATAATAAACTTCAGTTTGTGGTAAGCATTAATAATGTACAGCAAAAACTGGCTTCCGCAACAGCCTTGAATGCCAATACCTGGTATCATGTAGCAGCTACCTATGATGGAACCAATATGAAGATTTATATCAACGGTGTTCTGGATGCAACTAAAGCACAGACAGGAAGTGTGAATTCAACCGGAGCATTCAATGTAGGATATTTATATAACACATCAAGAAACTTTAATGGTAAAATAGATGAGGTAAGAGTCTGGAAGCGTGCATTAAGTCAGACCGAAATCAGCCAGAATATGTGTAATGTATCTGTCCCGGCAACTTCATTGGCTGCCTATTGGAAGTTTAACGAAGGAAGTGGTTCTACTGTTCAGGATACATCTGGAAACGGAGTGACATTAACGTTGACAGGTGTTGATTCTTCTAACTGGGGAACAGATCTGCCATGTACAACAGGAAGTTCAGCATTTGCAAGAACTGCTGGCCAAAAGGCGATCAATGGGGGAGAGACCAACATTAAAAATCAAATAAAATTATATCCGAATCCGGTAAGTAAATCTTCGTCACTTACAGTGTCTGTTCCTGATGAATACAGCAAAGGAAAATTAACGGTGTATGATTTTAATGGAAGAATCTTAGACACAAAATCACTGAATTCCGGAGACAATCCAATTGAATTGAGCAGACTTTCAGCAGGAAGTTATATCGTTCAGTTTGAATCTCATGATGGAAGCCTGAAACAATCCGAAAAACTAATTGTAAAATAACAAATCCAGTCATTGGGCTTCGGCCCAATGATTTTTCTACTACAAAATTGATATACTATGAGAAAAAAATCCTTTTTTATTCCTCTGATGGCCCTGATGCTTCAGTCAGCCCCGTTGCTTAAAGCACAGCAGCTGAACCCGCTGGGAGTCTGCTATGTGGAGGTAAACAATAATAATATGTTGAATGCAGGTTCTTACACTTTGCAGAATACCAACAGACAGCTTTTTGACGTTGCGATTATTTTCGCAGCCAACATCAATTATGATGTTTCCAAAAACAGAGCTTATATCTCCAATAATAATAACGTTACCAAAGTCCTGAATGATGTTAATACTTACGTAAAACCTTTACAGCAAAAAGGAATCAAGGTATTACTTGACCTTCTGGGAAATCACCAGGGAGCCGGAATTTCTAATTTTCCAAACCGTGAAGCGGCAAAAGATTTCGCTTTACAGGTTGCTCATACCGTTTACACTTATGGTTTGGATGGAGTAGACCTTGATGATGAATATGCAGGCTATGGAAATAATGGGACAGGGCAGCCCAATAACAGCTCTTTTGTAATGCTTTTGCAGGAATTGAAAGCCGCCATGCCTGATAAACTGATTACATTCTACTACTATGGTCCGGCTACAACAAGGCAAACCTATAATGGAGACTTAGCAGGAAATTATATCAACTACACCTGGAACGCTATGTACAGTACATACAATGCACCCGTTGTTCCGCCTCTTGATAAATCCAAAATTTCTGCCGCTGCAACCTGGATACAGAACTCCAATTCAGGATCTACATCAGCCGCTACACTGGCAAACTTAGCAACCAATACTAAAAATGATCAATATGGTGTATTCATGTGGTACGATCTGGGAGGAGCAGATGTTGCCAGCTATCTGAGTACAGGTTCCAATATCCTTTATAATGAAAATACACTCTTAAGCGGACAATTGTATTCATGGGCCCAGGGACAAACCTGTGATCCGCCATTGGGACTGGATATTTCCAATGTAACAGGAACTTCAGCTAAACTGAACTGGACTTCCAATGCTTCCCAGTCTTATAATATTGATTACAAACCAGCCAATTCCACAGTATGGACGAACGTGGCTAATAATTACTCAGGGAATAATATTGTGATTAATAACCTTACCCTGAATACAGATTATGACTGGAGAATACAGTCCAACTGCTCACCGACATTAACAAGTACTTATATTTTTGCACCAAGGTTTAACTCCGGAAGTGGCTGCACTACGCCATCAGGATTAGCTTCCGGAAGTTTCCTTGGTAATACTGCCCAGCTGTCTTGGGATGCAGGAAATGCAGCCTCATATACTCTGCAGTATAAAACAACAGCTGCCACAACATGGTCTGAAATCCCGAATATTACCACCAATTCTTATTCATTACAGAATCTTACCCCGAATACAAACTATGTATGGAAGGTACAGGCAACATGTACAGGGGGAGCTACAAGTACTTATTCAGGAGAAGGAGCATTCAACAGCGGCTTTGCACCAGTGACGAGCCCGGGAGCACGATCACTTTCATTTAACGGAAGTACCCATTATCTGAATGCAGGCCAATTTAACCTGAGCGGAAATGCCATGACATTTGAAGGCTGGGTGAAAGTTAATTCATTTAAAACAGCTTTCCCTTATATCTCATCAGTGATGGGAGTGGAAGTAGGAGATAATAACTCTGCAATGCTTCGATTCGGGGACGGAAATCTGGCGAATAACAAGCTTCAGTTTATATTGAGTTTTGGTTCATCTCAGGTGAAGCTAAACAGTAATACTGCATTTAATGCCAATACATGGTATCATGTTGCTGCCACTTACGACGGTGCAGCCATGAAGATCTATGTCAATGGAAATCTGGATGCAAGTTCAGCAGTGACAGGTAATTTCAATGCAAACGGTATTCTTTATCTGGGTAGAAATTATGATAATTCCCGTACTATCAACGGATTCCTGGATGAATTCAGAGTTTGGAAAAGAGCATTAACTCCTCAGGAAATATTGAGTAATAACTGTAATGTTCCTGCCAATTCCACAGGTCTTGAAGCCAATTGGAAAATGGATGAAGGAAGTGGTACAGGTGCTTTGGATGCTACTACAAATACCCATTTTGCAACCCTGATCAATATGACGGATGCCAACTGGAGAACGGATGTTGCCTGCGCTTCTTCTCTTGCTGTAAAAGATATTGAGCAGGTAAAAGAAAACAGCGCCGTCTATCCGAACCCTGTTAAGAGAGGAAATGACATTCACTTCATGATTACTGATAGCTCAGCAACCGAAGTGGCATTGTATGATGCTTCAGGAAAATTATTCAAAAAACAGAATATTAATCAAAATAATAATGCAGTGAATACACAGGATTTAATCAGCGGTACTTATATTTACAAAATTACATCCTCAAACAGTAAAGTATTATCGACAGGTAAAATAATTGTGAAGTAAGATTCAGATAATGATGTAGTTATATGAATTAATGATATAAAGTCTGAAATACAAAACAGACAGACAGGGGGGCTTTTCCTGTTTGTCTGTTTTTTCAGTCTGAGGAATGACTAGAATTTAAAAATAAAAAATAATGCAGAATATAGTAGGAATTGATATTGGAGGGTCACACATCACGCTGGCTCAGGTGGATCCGGAAAAACGTGAAATCATTTCTTCAACGTATGTAAGAGAACATGTGAATGCTTTTGATAACAAAGAAGTTATTTTCTCCGAATGGGTGTCTGCCATTCATAAAGTGGCTCATGATCTTGAAAAAAAAGACCTTTTAATCGGTATTGCAATGCCCGGACCTTTCGATTATGAAAATGGAATATCATTGATGCAGCAGGGAAAATTTATTGATATTTATCGGGTAAATATTAAAGAAGAACTGGCAAAACGACTAGATATTTCCCAGGAACAGATTCATTTTGTAAATGACGCCGCCGCCTTCATGGAAGGAGAAGTATTTGGAGGTTGTGCCCAAGGGTTCAACAGTACTTTCGGAGTGACTCTGGGAACAGGGTTGGGGACAACTTTCTTCAATGGGGAGTTTGCTACCGATGAAGATTTATGGGATTCACCTTTCAGAGACTCTATCAGTGAAGATTATCTGGCGACACGGTGGTTTGTGAATCGCTATAAAGAACTTACCGGAGAGGAAATTTCAGGGACCAAAGAGTTGCTGGATAAGCCGGCAGCAATACAAACCAGAATATTTGATGAATATGCAGATTCTTTCTCTGAGTTTATTGTGAAATATGTGGATTATTACAAACCGGAAGTTTTAGTTATAGGAGGAAATATTGCGAAAGCTTACCCTCATTTTGAAGAGAGATTTATTCAGAATTTAACAAAGAATAATATTAACTTGC
>JASLCD010000260.1 GCA_030146295.1 Chryseobacterium sp. | reverse complement strand
CGTAGTGCCTGAATCTTTTCGATTTTCATAGTCTATTGGCATTTTAACAGTTAACAATAACTCCTTTCATAGCCAAAGATAATGTAAAACCCAAAACAAAACCATAGCAAATTTAAAGATTTGTTAAAAAACAATTAATTTTAATTAACATTCCTAAAACATTAAAAATCAACTAAAGATGGCATGAATTTCGCCAAAGAATGTTAATTATTTTTTAATTTTGTACCATGACGAAGCCTGTTGGAAAATTAATAGTTATCGGAGGAGCTGTAAACAAAGGAAGTTTTGCGGAAACCGATTATGATCAGAATATCGAAAAGAATCTTAATTTTTTTGAACGAGGGATCTTAAGGAAGATTATCAACGAATCAAAATTCAAAGAAGATTCTGTTATTGAAATTGTAACAACCGCCTCACAAATCCCTCAAATTGTAGGCTCTGAATATAAAAAGGCATTTGAATTTTTGGGTGCTAAAAATGTAAATGTTCTGGATATCCACAACCGTGAAGAAGCCAACTCTGACGCGATGGTCGCAAGAGCCAATGCTGCAGATGTTATGATGTTCACCGGAGGAGATCAGCTGAGACTTACTTCTATTCTAGGAGGAACAAGATTCCATGATACCATTCTATTAAAATACCAGGAACAGGATTTTATTTATTCCGGAACTTCAGCGGGAGCCGCAGCGGCATCTGAAAATATGATCTATCAGGGAAGCAGTTCTGAAGCTCTTTTAAAAGGAGAAATCAAAACTACCCAGGGATTGGGCCTTATTGATAATGTTATCATTGATACCCATTTTGTACAACGCGGCAGAATCGGACGTCTTTTCCAGGCAGTAGTTAACAATCCCAGAACATTAGGAATAGGATTGGGAGAAGATACAGGGCTTTTTATCCATAATGATGTGATGACAGCTGTAGGTTCAGGGCTTGTAATCCTTGTAGACGGAAGATTTATTAAAGATACCAACCTTACCAATATCAACCTTGGAGAACCTATTTCTATTGATAATTTAACGGTACATGTTATGTCTATGAATGATCATTATGATCTTACAACAAAGACATTAACGATTGAGAATTCTCAGTTTAATCCGATACCGCAGGATAAATAGTATGAATTTCGGGGTTTTGAGATTCAATTTTCAAAAGACAATAAGTTCAAAATCCCGGAACACAAAACTCGCATTAATACAGGATATGAATAAATTTCTTATCTTTTCTTCCTATTTAATGACAGGCCTTGTAATAATTGACAGCAATAAACCCGAAGACACGGAACACGAAACCCTTATCTATTATGAAAATCATTATCCACGGCGGCTTTTTCTCGGAAAGCGACCAAAGCCATGAAGTAAAAACAGCAAAACAGGACTCTTTAAAAGAAATTGCTCAAAAAGCATTTGATTATCTTAAGACACATTCGGCTTTTGATACTGTTGCGTATGCCGTTTCATTGCTGGAGGACGATCCGTTATACAATGCGGGAATCGGTTCTCAGATCCAGAGTGATGGTGTTATCCGTATGAGTGCTGCTATTATGAACGGAGAAACTCAGAAGCTAAGCGGAGTCATTAATATTCAGGATATAAAGAACCCTATTTTTGTTGCCAAAGATCTTATTGGTGAAGATGACAGAGTATTAGGAGGGCATGGTGCAAAAGTCTACGCTCAGGAGCATGGTTTTGAGAATTTCTCTACAGAAATTCCTCAGAGAAGAAGTGAATATGAAGCCAAACTGGCCAGCGGAGGTAAAGGAACTGTAGGCTGTGTAGCGATTGATCATGCAGGAAAACTGGCTGTTGCCACCTCTACAGGCGGAAAAGGTTTTGAAATTCCGGGAAGAATTTCAGATTCTGCCACTGTGGCCGGAAATTATGCCAACGCTTTCTGTGCGGTAAGCTGTACCGGAGTGGGTGAAGATATTGTAAGCAATGCTACGGCCGCAAAAATTGTAACAAGAGTTACAGATGGCATGGATCTCCAGCAGGCTTTCAGCAAAACATTTGATGAACTTAAAACCATTGATGGATTTGCAGGAGCTATCGCTATTGATAAAGATGGAAATCTGTATCATCAGGATTCTTATCCTACTATGGTTTTCGCCAGTTTTGATGGTGTAAATTTTGAGGTCTTCTCTTAATTTTAACATTTTTTTATAAGTCCGTTTATTTTTTTGGCACGTATTTTACATTATTAGTAATAACAAATTTTAATATTAATACATAAAAAAATAGAAATCATGGGAAACAAAACAAAAGGTATATTAGCTTTATTAGGTTTAGGTGCATTAGCTTATTGGAAATATAAGAATTCAAGCCCTGAAGATCAACAGGCGGTAAAAGATAAAATCAATACGGCAAAAGATAATCTTAACAAATGGGGAAATGACATTAAATCCAAAGCCAATGACGTTGCTTCCCAGGTTCAGAATAAAGTGGATGAAGTAAAGACAAAGGCTGAAGATTCACTAAGCTAGATAAAGGCAGTTTTTTTAACATTCATATATAGGAAAAGTCATCGTAATCAATATTACGATGACTTTTTATTTTAGAAAAGTTTCACTTCGGTTTTTATTTTTTCTCTGCCACCAAAGCATAAACCAACGGCATTTTATTTCCGAACTGTGGAATTCTCCATTTTCCTTTTTCAAATTCATCAACATGTCTGAAACATGGATATGGAGACCAGTCGAACTCCTGAATGGTTTTGATGCTGATATCTTTTTTAATCAGATTGTCGAGAACTTCTGATAACGAGTGATTCCACATTACATATTCCTGTATGATAGGTGCA
>JASLCD010000241.1 GCA_030146295.1 Chryseobacterium sp. | reverse complement strand
ACCCTTAAATTTGAACAAAATTAAATCATTATGCTGAAAGTTGGAGATAAATTACCTGAATTTGAAGAACTCAATCAGGACGGAGAAACAGTAACCTCATCAAAATTAATTGGAAAAAAACTAGTGATTTTCTTCTATCCACAGGCGAATACGCCTACCTGTACTGTAGAAGCCTGCAACCTGAGCGATAATTTTACTAAGCTAAAAAAAGCAGGATTTCAATTACTGGGCATAAGCGGTGATTCTGTAAAAAAGCAAAAGAATTTCCACAGTAAATTTGCTTTCCCTTATGATCTTATTGCAGACGAAAGCCGTAATATCATTGAAAAATTCGGGGTATGGCAGGAGAAAAAAACGTTTGGAAAAACCTATATGGGAATCGTAAGAACCACTTTTATCTTTGATGAAAATGGGATTTGTACAAGAGTGATTGAAAAGGTGACTTCAAAGACTGCTGCTGAGCAGATTCTGGAAGGATAATTTCTTTTTGAAACACAGATATAAAAAAGCTTTCACAAATAGTTATGAAAGCTTTTTTATCATTGTTTTATTCTGTTTCGTAATAGTTTAATTCTTCAGTTTCTCCGGGAAGAATAACATGTTTTTTAAACCTTAGTCCTAACTTTTCGATTAGTTTTTGGGAAGACAAATTATCTTTTGAAATAATCGCCGATATTTTTGATAACCCAAACTCATCCATCCCAATAGATTTGACCTTCTGGGCTGCTTCAAAAGCGTATCCTTTACCTTCAAACTCTTCCAGTAGAGAATATCCGATATCTACAATATCCAACCCTTCTCTTTCAAAGATTCCTACTGCGCCAACTTTTTCATTCCCTTCTTTAGTTACTAAAAGATAGTTTCCAAATCCAAGCCGCTCAATCTGAGGAGCAAATCTATTTAAGATATAATTTTCGGCATCTTCAACGCTATTTACGTTACGGTTACCGATATGCTGGATAAATTTTGGTCTGTTATAAAGCTCAAAGACAAAGTCTTTGTCTTCACGAGACATGGGACGAAGTATTAGTCGTTCAGTCTCATAGGTGTTATTTGCGCTTGGGTGTTTTTTGGGGCTCATCTTTCTTTGGTTCTTCTTTTTTTTCGATTTTTAAAAGTCTCGGGTTATTAGTACACTTTTTATTGTAAAGCTCAATATAGGTTCCATTGTCCTTCACGTTACTTACAACGCCTGTTGATTTATTGACTGTCACCGTATAATGTGTTTTCTGATAAGGACATTCCTTTGAGGTCAGTTTTCCAAGGTCCAGATAATAATTCGATTTGTCTTCATGATAATTACCGGCAAGGTCTTTGAATTCTTCATCTACCATATACCCTTCTGCAGCTAGCATTACGGCAGCTTCCTGGGCATTATCAATCCGGTCTATGAACTTCTTCAGTCCTTCAACATCGGTAATATAATTGACTTTCCCTCCTTCGGAATAAGCAATATAATAAAAGCTGTCTTCACTGGGAAAAAGATTGAACCCTGAGAACTGAGGCGTATAATTCACCTTCCCCGAAATCTTTATTTCCTCCCCTTTCCCATAGCTATTGTATACCAACACCCATGAATCTACCCTATTGCTTGGGTTGATCTGTTGCAAAATACCGGGAATGCTAGAAAATTTTTTCTTCTCCTGAGAATATCCCAAGACTCCCAAAAGAAAAAATGTAAGAATTGTAAATCGGGTTGCAGCTTTAATCATAATTTAAAAATCAGCAGAAAATATACCAAATTTTACATAAACTTATCTCCTTTCTTAAAGTTTTTTAAGTCAAGGACATAATCTTTTATAAGCTGGTCGTTATCCCGCGGGCAGATAAGAAGTGCTTTATCCGTATCTACAACAATGTAGTTTTCAAGGCCGTCAATGATGACTGCCTTATTATTATTTCTTAGACGGATAATATTTCCTTTTGAATTATAAGAAAGCAAATGCTTTAGTTTTACGGCATTTCCGTCTTTATCTTTTTCTGTATTTTCGTACACAGAGGTCCATGTTCCCAAATCACTCCAGCCTAAATCTGAAGGAATCACATACACATTTTTTGCTTTTTCTAAAATCCCGTTATCAATAGAGATTTTCTGAACTTTTGGATAAATGGTTTCAATACAGCTGTTTTCCTTTTCTGAATTGTATTCACAAGCCATAAAATGCTGCATCATCTCCGGAAGATAAAGGTCAAAAGCATGGTGAATACTTTTTACATTCCATATAAAAATACCTGCATTCCAAAGGAAATCACCACTTTCCAAGAAGCTTTGGGCAATTTCAAGGATCGGTTTTTCTGTGAATGTTTTGACTTTAAAATACTCGGACCCTTTCTTTTCTACAAACTGAATATAACCGTAGCCCGTATCAGGCCTTGTTGGGGTAATTCCCAATGTTACCAGATAATCATGTTTTGAAGCCACCTCAAATGCCAACTCCACTTTTTCCAAAAACACATCCTCTTTAAGGATCAGGTGATCTGCCGGAAGCACAATCATTGTTGCATCCGGGTTGATCTCAGCGATCTTGTTGGCCATATACAGGTTACAGGCCGCTGTATTCTTCATAAGCGGCTCACCCACAATGTTTTCTTCAGGAATCTCCGGAAGCTGCTGATGGGAAACCGCTACATACTCCTTATTCGTAATCACGAATATTTGCTCTTTAGGAATTACCTTGCTGATTCTGTCATAGGTCTGCTGAATCATAGTACGCCCGGTACCTAAAATATCCTGAAACTGTTTGGGAAATTTCTGCGTGCTCATCGGCCAGAATCGGCTCCCGATTCCACCCGCCATTATAACGCAGTATCTATCTGATTTTAACATTCTTAGCTACATTTTTCTACCCTCGCTAATGGCTTGAAAGAATACTTCCTTCCAGTAGCCAGGTTCTTACAAAGATAGTTTTTTTTAACTAGACCTTCTAATAAATACTTTTCATTGCGGTATATAAAAAATTCACCTTTCTGAAGTTCCTCAATAAAATAAAGAGTATCATCTTGTTTCTCAGTATGAAAATATCTCACCAGATCAGGGCTGGCCATGAAATTTGCTTTGGGTGATTTCGAAAACTTTATGATGATAGGTTTTAGTTCTTCATCATAAATTTCAAGGCTTTCAAGGAGCATATTTCTGAAGGTTTCTTTCCATTCGCTGCCATGGGGAGAGATTTTCCGTCCATATTTTTCAAACGCAATCAAGTGCGCCAGCTCATGCGTCAGCACAAAGAAAAAAAGTTGAGGGGTAAGCGTAGAGTTTACCGTTATTTCATGAGAATTATCCGGAAGTCTTCTATAATCTCCCAGTTTTGAATTCCTGTTTCTTGTAACTTTTATGTGTATAAAGTGATCTGAAAACCAGATTCTTAAATATTTAAGAGTATTTTGAGGTAAGTATTTTTCTAATGATTGTATTGGCATTTTACAAACTTAGTGGAATTCCCGCATAGAAATTCAATAGTTTAATACTAAAAAGATAATTATATTTAGCCTGTGCAACCGATCCCTGTGCATTTGCATAATTATTTCTTGCTACGTTTACATCATAAATGGTTGACCTTCCTGCAGCATAACTTTTGTCAGCAAAGTCAAGAGCCAGTTTAGAACTTTTTTCTGCTTCCACAGCTGCCAGATAGTTTTCATAATTGGCATCTGCATCAAACTGAGCTTTCTGTATATTCTGTCTTACCGTTTGCTTTTGCTGTTCAAGGGTAATTTTGCTAACGCTTTCATTTAACTTGGACTGCTCTACCTGTAATTTTGTTTTCCCTTTATTGAAAATAGGAATATTAAGTGACAGCCCTACGTTTTGTCCAAACTGATCTTTGTATTGTTCAAAAAAAGTTCCCTGCACAATACCCGGCATAACATTAAATTGTTTATTATAGAAAGTATTAAGACCCGCACTCGCTGTTAACGTAGGCCAGAATGCTGTTTTGCTTACCTCTGTTTGTGCTTCGGCAGATCTTATCCTGCTTTCCGCCGCTTTTATCTGAGGCTGTACATCATAGGCTTTTGCAAGAACATCGTCAGCGGTTACCAACTGTGAATCTAATGTTTCGGGAATATCTACATTTTCCACATCAAAATCCTTATAATCTGAAAGTTGCAAAAGCTGAGCGATTGCAAATAACGCTCTACCGACGTTAACCTCCGCTGTTTTAAGGTTTTGTTTTTCTCTCGCCCAGGCTGCATCTGCTTCCGCTAAAACTGTCTGTGCGGTAGTTCCGACCTCCGTGGTGATCTTTGCTCTGTCACGCTGTTTTTTAGCATTTTCTACAGCGCTTTGAGAAATCTTAACAATTTCTTTGTTTAATAAAGCTGTTAAATATTGTTGTGCAATTTGTACCGAGATGTCATTTTTGATGGCTTCAATATCATACTGGCTTGCTTCAACATCAAACTGAAGTTTTCTTACATTCTTCTCCAATCTCCCGTTATTATAGACCAGAACATCGGCACCTAAACCAACACTGTTATTGAATCTATCGTTTCTGTAGCTTCCTGCTCCTAAAGATCCTTGTCCAAAACTCACTCCGGTAGTAACACTCCCCGATACGGAAGGCAAATAGTCTTTTTTAGCCGCCTTAAGGTTGTATTCTTGGTTTTCTTTGGTATACTGATTTTGGATAACCTGAAGATTATGCTCCACTGCATAGCTTACACATTCTTTTAAGGACCATTTCT
>JASLCD010000235.1 GCA_030146295.1 Chryseobacterium sp. | reverse complement strand
ATAAATTTTACTTTACTCTGAGTTTTCATGGAATTAGTTTTAATTTATTGAAATGGTTATTAGTTTTTAAGCAATAATTTCATGGTAAACTACAGGTCGTGAATCCATCTAATAAACTATACTATACTTTTAAACACTTTTGATGGATTCTGCGGATTTGTTTTACTTATTGATGATTTTTTTTAACAATCACTACACTTTTATATTTCTAAATTTCTAAACAAATACATCACTATTTACATTTTAATTTTCTGGTTATTATTCTGTTTTTATCCTCTTCATGAGTAATTTTTATGATACAGTTCCCGGTTTGATTTTTTTAGTATTCAACAGCCTGGAACTGAAATCTTGTATTGTGCACATACAAAATAAATGGTTGTGTTTTTACCTGAAGCAAAGATGCAGGAAGTGGAATCATGACACAAGTGAATGGTTTATAGATTCATAAATTTATATACCTAAAATCATGAATCTATAAACATTAATTGAATGAATACCAGTAAATTAAATCTGATCAGAAGACATATTCTCAATTTCTTTCAGATAGATAGAAAGAGGGGTTCCGGTTCTTTTTTTGAAGGCTAAAGTGAAAGCCTGTTCGTTATTATATCCTAATTCTTCTGCGATAAAAGGAATTTTATAGGACCTGAATTTTCTGTCAGTGGCCAATCTGCTGATGGCATAGTCAATACGGAGATCGTTAAGATACGTTGCAAAGTTTTTTCCTTTGTAGGTATTGATAATTTCCGACAGATATTTAGAGTTTGTTTTTATTTTTTTAGCAAGACTTCCCAGCGTAATTCCTTTATTCAAAAACTGATCTTTGCTTTCAAATATTTCCAATTCCTTTAAAATGGTCTGGGCAATATCTTCAGAAACAGTTCTGGATGTTTTGTCTTCGGAATTTTCCGTATTTTCCACAGGATGAATTTCTTTTCCGGCTTCCGGCTCTTTATTTTTCCCTACTCTATTTTCATTTACGGATTGAATCAGATCCTGAGCTATCTTTTTATAGTTCTTTTCTGATTTCTTATATTTAAAATAAACATTGATAAACAAGAGGTGAGATATTAATAAAAGACTCAGTACGATGTAAAACAAACTCTTTCTCTTTGTAAGTTCGTTTGTAATATCTTCCTTCTCCTGCTGCAATTCCGGAGTATCATACCTTCTTGGAAGCTCTCTGGAAATGTACCTGAACTGTGTATCCAAGACCTGATCAACTTTTAGAAACCTATCTACATAGTACAGCTGCTTTTCTTTATCATTATTTTCTTTATAATAATCAATCAGGTAAGTATATACATCTCTCAACTCAGGATAAATATAATTTGTTTTAAGAACCATAGAATCGATCTTCCTGAAAAAGTCTACTGCTTTTTCTTTTTCCTGAAGCCCTGCATAGCACTTTCCCAAGTATAAAAGGGTATAATTATGGTTTCTCTTACTGCCATTATTCTTGGTAAAGAAATATTTTTCACATTCCAATAAGCCATCAATTGCTTTCTGGTAATTTTTTGAATGCAGATGATAATATCCCAGCAACCCAAGATTCTGATAATAGCGATAAACGTCCTTATTTTTTCTTGAGCCCTGTAAACCTTCCTGTATCAATATATAAGCAGAGTCCATTTTATTGATCTCTATATAAGCATCTGCCAGATTCAATTTGAGGGAATTGATTTCTCCTTCATTCATATAATCGGCATCATAAGCATAGTGCCTCAGCACTTTTGCGGTCTCTGCATGTTTGCCGATATAATTGTTGAGATAAGCAATACTGATATGGGCCATGGCAATCTGTCTCTTATTTCCTTTTTCTTTTGCATACTTCAATCCCAGGATATAATTGTTTAATGCTGCCTGGAGATTCTCAGTCTTGAAGTAGAAGTTTCCTCTTAACAGGTAAATTCTGGCCGGATAGGTATTTTCTTTAGAATTTTTGGTGATATGCTGTAAGCTGTCAAGATATTTTAATGCATTGGGTAAATCTTCATCAAAATGAAGCATAACATACCCTTCAGCAATCTGAGTTGTATTTTTTTCAGCTTTTGCCTTTTTAAGATAAGCATTGGCAATACTTTTTGTACTGTTTTCATCTCCGGCAGGGGCATTATAGAATTTTTCCTCCAATTCTTTATATGTCCGCTTTTCCAGATCATTTTTTTCTGTGGTATGAGTCTGTGCCTGAAAAAACACATTCCCTATCATAAAAAAAAGTAGTAAACATTTTATTTTCATCATTCATCCGAGCTATATTACAAAAATATTATTTTTCTTCAGTAGATACACCACCACTTTAGCTTTTTTCCATGTATCAGTCAATATTTTCATTGAAATTAATGCTGATAAATATTTAAAAAGAGAGCAAAGCCTGAAGATTTCACTCTCTCTTCAAAGATCATTTCCATTCTACTCTACCTTCAAGATAATACACTCTTCCATTGTTCTCGTAAAGAAGATCGTATCCCTGTGATGTAAGATAAAAATGACAAACCTTTGTCTCACCGTTTCTATCTTTAAAATCTATAACAGCAGGGCACATTTTTGCGTGGTCCATTTTCTTTACGATCAGATCAAAATTCTTCTGGACATTTTTTCTGCTGTAGAGGGAGAGCATCCGGTCATCAATAAAACGGATATATTTCAGAGATGAAAGCGGGTAAGTAATCAATGTAAAGGGTTCTCCTGCAAGCTTAGCCGCATTTTCATTAAAAAAATTCGTGATTGAAATGCTGTCATGAGTAATGTTTTTCACTACACTCGATTCATATCTTTTCCCATCATTAAATTCCATACTGTAGATGGCTTCCATTTTAATAGCAAAACCTTTCCCAGATTTTCTCAACTCTTTAAGATCTGTGAATTCTTTCCCTTTTTTGATCACAATCAAAACATTCCCTTCTCCAAAATCACAGTCATAATATTTTTTATAGTTAAAAGGTTCTTCTGTATTCACATTCACTGTATCATTGCTTGTATTTTGTGAAAAAACGTGAGCTGACAGCATCAGTAAAAATAATATAAGTTTATAATTTTTCATGGGTTAATTATTTATGGGTTAACATCATTTACTTAATTTTCTAAGATATTGATAGTGTGAAATCACAGCATCCACCATACTCTTCTCATGATAAGGAAAGTTGTTTCTGGCCGCAACTTTTCTGATTGCCGGGGTAATAACCGTATAAACCGTGTGTGGTAAACCGGGGAAAAGATGATGAGCTGCATGGGAATTAAATCCTCCGAAAATCCAGTTGGCGAGTCTGCTCGTAGGATGATAATCAAGAGATACAGCCAGCTGATGTTCATAATAATCATAGGGAAGATAACCTTCGTCATCCGCTTTTGGAAAGTCTGTTTCAAGACTCAGATGAGAAATGATCAGAGTGAGCACAAAGAATAACGAAATTGTTATGTGCATGATAAAAAAAGACAGTACAATTGTCAGCACAGGAATGCTGGTGAAAAGTACAGGTAAAACCAGCATATAAGAAAAATAAGCTAATTTTAATACAACTACTTCTGCTACCGACATGAATGAATGCTTCTGATTCCTGAGATTTGCCAGGTCTTTTTTTCCGACATAAATAAAATCCTTTATCAGAATCCAGTGCAAAGTGTAAAAACAATACAGTACAGTAGCATATAAATGCTGACAGGCATGAATTCTCCTTTTGGGATGATGAGCAGACAGCCGTAAAAAAATATTGTCATCAATATCCGCATCACAACCATCCACATTAGGAAATACATGATGGGATGCAATATGTCTTTTTCTCCACAATCTTGCATTCACTCCCTGCAGATTAAATGTGATATAATAAATGATCTGGTTTACTTTTTTATACCTGGAAAACGTATTGTGTACACAATCATGAGCACAATTGAAGGCCAAAAGTATCCCTGTAAGACCTAAAGCAATATAATTCAGGGTTACCAGCCAGCTCTTATCTTCCATAAAAGGATTGAAAAGATTGGCATACAAAAGCAGAAAGCACAGAGAATAGAACAAGAATTTTATAATCATGAGTCTGGCTGCTTTTTTAGAAACTTCATCTGTGAGCAGTATATTTACTTCCTCGCGCAATTCCGAATAAAAGGGTGAGGTTGCTTTTTTAAATCTGATTTTTGGTTTCATAAGTCCTTTTATTTGATTCTTCTGTATTTTTTTGTGGAGTTCGACGTATAACCAGTCCACATAAACAACAAAGCTCCACCACTACTTTTATAGTAATCCTGAATAAAAAAATTCTGATCTTTTGTTAAACCGATTCTGGATTGACTCTTCTCGCAACTTCCAAATAAATAAGGGATACCACTACATTTTGAGCCATAATTATCCAGCAGGAGAAAACCATTTTTAGGGTATACTCTGTATTTCAGAATATATTTAACAGTATCCTTTTTCAAAAGTTTAAACTGAAGTTCATAGGTATCTTTTTTATCTAAAGGGACCGACTTTATGATGAACCGGTCACATCCCTCCCTGTTCAAATTCTTTATGGAAAGAACAGCCGGGGCCTCTCCCTTTCCTTCATAAATATTGCTCTCATACTGTCCATCAATTCCGGAAACATTCTCTTTACTTATCACTGAGACATCATTCTTCAGCATATTATGACTGAAACCACTGCATGAACTGAGTATTACAATCATTATAAAATATATCCCAACAAACTTTCTCATAATGTCTTATTTTCTTTTTGTTTCTTAAAATTCCAGTTGATCAGAGGAAGTTTTCTCTTTCCGTTCTCATTCCATCCTCCAATCTGTATTCCTCTGAAATCCTTACATTGATTATACAGGCCGATCTGTATTCCTCTGCACTTCTGACCAATATTGGCCAAAGGTGCTATGGAAAGTCCTTTTATCTCATGATGCAGGTTAAAGAATGGGGAAACCGCTACACCATTGGTCACCGCGTACGTGTTGATATTACTCGAAACATTGATTTCCAAACCATTGGTGACTGTAGGTTCCATATTGATCAGCGACAACTGAAGCCCATTGATGGTGTTCATCTTTTCACGGGGAACAATGACATAATCATCGTTGCCGGGTAATCGTAAGTTAAACAGCATTAACGGGGGAACAAATACCCCCAGAAAATTGAAACCCATCCCTAACCCATTTACTTTTTTAGGCTTAAAATCGTCTTCCTGATCATAATATTTAAATAAAATACCGTTGACATTTCTGACATTCTTTGAAGGGGAAGCTGCTATAAATCTCGGTTTCAAAGAATCTGCTTTTATACTGTCTGATGCGTATACCAGACTATTGAATAAAAGAACTGCTACTAATAAAATCTGTGTTTTCATAATTTGTTATTTTAAAATTATATTTCAAAATTATCAGCAGAAGGCACAGTTCTGAATGTGAAAAAAAATTAAAAAAAACATTACATTTGTGAAAATCACAAAAC
>JASLCD010000234.1 GCA_030146295.1 Chryseobacterium sp. | reverse complement strand
ATTCAGAGCGGTAGATCCGATCCTGTGGTGACCATCTGCAATGTAGAAAGAGTCGATCTGATCAATTACTTCTTTGAACTGCTGAAGTTTCAGACGGTTGTCTATTCTCCAGATTTTATGTCTGATTCCGATAGAATCTATATGGTTGAAAATCGGGACATTTTTTTCCTCATGGTTCATCAGCAACTCAATCTTTGAATTGGCAGGGTAGGTAAGCAATACAGGTTCTGCCTGTAGGCTTACTTTTTCAAGATAATGAGCTAGCTTTTCTTTTTTTTGAGGAATGGTACTTTCATGTCTCTTGATTTTTCCATTCCAGAAATCCTCAATGCTCGCAAGTCCTAGAAGTCCTCTGAAAATCTGCTTGTTGGGGTATATCTGCTCATAAAGATAATACGCAGAGTTGTCCTGGACCAACTTCTTCTCGTCCAGAAGTTCTTCAAACGTGGAACGGATCTTCCTTAGATTCCGGTCAATGTCTTTGGATTTACTTACAACATATGGTTTGATCATATTGATGTAGGTATTTTCAACTTGAGCTTTCTCAGTGATTTCTTCCTGGGTAAAATTATCCAGTGGATGGGTAGGGAAAGTATCCTCAAAGTCTCTATGAGGTCTTATTCCACGGAAAGGTTTAAAAACAGGCATATTTATGTTATAGTTTCTTTTTGTAGCTTAATAATTTGTTCTGCAAGTTCGATACCGATTTTTTCCTGCGCATCTACTGTATTTCCTCCCACGTGTGGAGAAAGAGAGAGTGCAGGATTCATTAGTAAAGGAAGTTCAGGGTTCGGTTCATTTTCAAAAACATCCAATGCCGCTCCGGCTATCTTTCCTGATTCGATAAAATCGATCAGTGTCACTTCATTGATGACCCCTCCTCTTGCAGTATTTACAATATAGACACCATCTTTCATTTTTTCAAACTGAGGGGTATCTATAATATATTCGTTCGTTTTCGGCGTATTGATACTGATGAAATCTGAATCTTTCAGGAATGCATCCATATCATTGGTGGAAGTGATTTCAAAGTTGACAGACTGCCCGTCGAAGAAGTCCAGAGTAAGAACTTCCGTCTTTGGGCTCCTTGTCAGAACGGTTACTTTCATTCCTAAAGCAATTCCTATTTTTATGACTTCCTGGCCAATACTTCCAAAGCCGATTACTCCTAATGTTTTCCCAGAAAGTTCATACGCATTGCTGAATGACTTTTTCATAGCACTGAAATGAGTATCTCCTTCCAGAGGCATCAGTCTGTTGGATTCGTGAAGGAATCTTGCCAGTGAAATAAAATGTCCGAAAACCAATTCTGCCACTGATTTTGAAGATGCTGTAGGGGTATTGATTACTTTAATACCCTTGCTTTTGGCATATTCTACATCAATGTTGTCCATTCCTATACCACCTCTTCCGATAATTTTAAGGCCGGGACATGCATCTATCAGCTCCTGTCTCACTTTTGTTACACTTCTTACAAGAAGAACGTCCACATTATTATCGTTGATAAAATTAATAACGTGATCCTGAGCCACTCTATTGTCCAGAATTTCAATCCCGGCTTCTTTTAAAGCGTTTTCTCCTGCTTTCGAGATTCCATCGTTTGCTAAAACTTTCATGAGTTATTTGATTTAAAGATTGAAAAATTTAAATATTTCAAAATTTTAAAACTGAGGTGCAAATTAATAAATTTAAATTAACTGCTTTTCAATCTTTCAATCTTTGAATTTTTAATGCTTAAATTATTTGATTGACTTCATTACATCCACCAAAACCTGTACACTTTCAATAGGTAAGGCATTGTATAAACTGGCTCTGTATCCGCCCAGACTTCTATGTCCGTTTAATCCGCTGATTCCTGCCGCTTTCCATGCATTGTCAAATTCCTCTTTTTTGCTTTCATCTGTGATTTTGAAAGAAACATTCATCAATGAACGGTCTTCTTTCACGCAGAAAGTTTCGAATAATGGATTGCTGTCGATTTCATCATACAAAAGCTTCGCTTTTGCTTCATTCCTTTGTTCTGCTGCAGCAATTCCTCCATTCTTTTCAAGATACTGAAGGGTAAGTAAAGAGGCATATACCGGGAATACAGGCGGGGTATTATACATTGATTCTTTGGCGATATGCTGAGAGTAATCCAGGATAGAAAACATATTTTCTCTTCCTGTTTTACCAAGAATTTCTTTTTTGATAACCACCAAAGTAACTCCTGCAGGTCCCATATTTTTCTGAGCACCTGCATAGATCAGGTCAAACTTAGAAAAATCAAGCTGTCTTGAGAAAATATCAGAACTCATATCGCATACCATCAGTGTATCCACTTCAGGGAAAGATTTCATCTGAGTTCCATAAATGGTGTTGTTGGAAGTACAGTGGAAATAGTCGTATTCCGCACCAACAGTATAATTTTTAGGAATAAAAGAATAGTTTTCTTCTTTTGAAGAACCTACCACATCTACTGTTCCTACTTTTTTTGCTTCTTTAATGGCTCCGGCTGCCCATGTTCCCGTGTCCAGGTAAGCTGCTTTTCCTCCTACTTTCATCAGGTTGTAAGGTACCATTGCAAATTGAAGGCTGGCTCCTCCTCCTAGATAAAGAACTTCATAATCATCACCAAGATTCATCAGTCTTTTTACAATTGCACGCGCTTCGTCCATTACAGCTACGAAATCCTTACTTCTGTGAGAAATTTCAAGAAGAGACAATCCGATACCATTAAAGTCCAGAATAGCCTGTGCTGATTTTTCAAATACCTCCTGTGGCAAAATACATGGCCCTGCGCTGAAGTTGTGCTTTTTGTTCATATTTTTATTTTTTTGGTGCTTCCGGGTTTTAACCCCTTCTGCTTTATTTTTGGTTACATTGGATTTTTTGGACAAAAAAACCGCCTCACAGAAGATGAGACGGAATTTTTTTTATTCGCCGTGTAAGAACGCTTTTTTATTAAGAAGAGATTCTTCAGATTCTACGTGATCCTCGTCAGGAACACAACAGTCTACAGGGCATACAGCCGCACACTGAGGTTCTTCATGGAATCCTTTACATTCTGTACATTTATCTGTTACAATAAAATACACATCATCACTCACAGGTTCCTGTGGTGCATCAGCATCTACAGTAAGTCCCGACGGCATTGTAATAGTACCTTGAAGAGCCGTACCTTCAGAAGCCTTCCAATCTACAGCTCCTTCATATATTGCATTGTTTGGACACTCTGGTTCGCAAGCCCCACAATTAATGCATTCATCAGTTATTTTAATAGCCATCGCTAATTTTTTTTAAATTTGCACAAAAT
>JASLCD010000226.1 GCA_030146295.1 Chryseobacterium sp. | reverse complement strand
GACTTTATGTTTCGCCATATAATCTTTGTTTTATCGTCCCGCAATATATAAATTAATTTTTTTATTACGCAAAAAAACAATTACTTTTTTAAAGAATCAGTATGATATTTATCACAGGATTTAAATCTTTATTCGATAAATTTTTAGCGGCAAAATGTACCATGTAAAGCATAAAAAAATCTCTCCTTTCCGGAGAGATTTTTTATTTAATTTTCGTTCAGTATATCAAGAATAATCTGACATCCTTCTCTGATTTCGTCCATCGATAATGTAAGAGGCGGAGAGATTCTCAGGTATTCATTTCTGTACAGCTGCCAGAAAACAATAAGCCCTTTTTCCATACATTTTTTAGCCACTTCCAGTGTATATTCAGGAGTTCCGAGATTTACTGCAAGCATTAAGCCTTTGCCATTGATATTCTTAATTTTAGGATGAACTAACAGCTCTCTGAACAGTTTTTCTTTTTCTTCCACTTCATTCATTAGCCCGCTATCCAGCACTTCTTTTAACGTAGCATAGCTTGCTGCTGCAATCAATGGATTTCCGCCAAAGGTGGTAATATGACCTAGCTTTGGAGAATGCGAAAGGGTTTCCATAATTTCTCCGGAACTCATAAAGGCACCTACAGGAACTCCTCCTCCCATTCCTTTTCCCATCACCAGGATATCCGGAACAATTCCAAAGTGTTCAAAAGAGAACAGTTTCCCTGTTCTTCCAAATCCAGGCTGAATTTCATCTAAAATCAAAAGAGCTCCTACTTCTTCACATCTTCTCTTCAGTTTGATCAGATAATCGTTGTTGGGAACTAAAAAACCTGCTGCTCCCTGAATGGTTTCAAGGATCACACAAGCTGTTTTCTCTGTGATCTTATCGAAGTCTTTTTCATTGTTAAATTCAATGAAAGAAACCATCGGCAGTAAAGGACGGAATTCTCTTTTATGGATTTCATTTCCGGAAACACTTAAAGCACCATGCGTATTTCCATGGTAAGAGTCTTTAAAGGAAACAATCTCTTCTCTCCCTGTATATCGTTTTGCGAGCTTCAAACTTCCGTCAATAGCCTCGGCACCACTGTTCACAAGATAGGTCACTTCCAAAGGCTCCGGAGTTGCTTCGGCAAGCAGTCTGCACAATGCAATAGGCTTCTCCTGTGCATATTCGCCATACACCATTACATGAAGGTATTTATCTGCCTGCTCTTTGATGGCATTTACAACCTTAGGATGTGAATGCCCCAGCGTATTGGCAGAAACTCCTGCTACAAAGTCAAGATATCTTTTTCCGTCTGTACCGTAAATATAGCTTCCTTCTGCTTTTTCAACTTCAAAACCTGCGGCAAATTTTGTGGTTTGAGCCTGATATATAAAAAAATCTTTATGCATTTCCATTGTCTCCAAAATTTCAGCAAAGCTATAAAAGATTCATTAAACGCTAAAATTAATCCACAAAAAAGACCAGCGAGTACTGGTCTTTTGTATTATTTTCTGGTCCTTTTCGGTTTTTTAGCTTCTTCTTTGGCTTTTTCGTCGTCAATAGCTTTCTGCGCTTTATCGAAGAGTTCGCTATCAGCGGTATATTGTATTTCTTCGTTGTTCGGGCTGTCTACAAGAATGTCCTGCCATTTCCGGATCCTGTCTTTGGTATTCCAGTTGAAATCGGGAAACTTCTTTCGAGCAGGTTCTATTTTGCTCATCGGATAGGTATCTGAATTGGCTCCAATACTGCATGAAATAATCTGCAGGGCTCTTTCTTCAAACAATGCTCCGATAATTCCGCAGGTAGAAAGAGTGATTCCTATTCTTTCCGGTTTTTTGGTTTCCTGATCGGTATCATCTACATAGACAATAGACTGGGCATTTCCAACAACTCTGGCTTCTTTAATATCATTTTTCTCATAGTAAACCGTCATGAATTTTCCTTTCACCTGGTTGAATTCATCTTTCAGGTTCAGGGAATCTACTTTGCTGATGGCAAAGGCATTTCCAATTACTTTTAATGAGTCTATATCTTCTGTCTTGGTATTAAAGTAAGCTTCTACCTTATCACCGGTTACCTGTTTTTCGCCGCTCCAAAGAATCGGGTTGGTATACATATGCATGATTCCGTCTGTTTCATTGAAAGCAATAGAATCTGCTCTTCCCTGTGCATTGGATTTATAAATACGGGCTTTTTTAAAGGCTCTTAAGTAGCTTTTCTTAACTTTGACATCCAGTGAATCCGGTCTTTGGTAAGAGATAATTTTTTCTGATGCAAAATAGATGGAATCTTTTTCCATCACTTTTACTGCATAAGGATTTTTCGTCATCATGGCAGAGTCTTTTTTCTCAAAAATCTCTCCGTAGCCACCTTTTATATATCTTCTTTCTTTGGGATCATCAAGGGTTACATTTCCGGTTGCTTTACCGAATCCTGTAATCTGATTATAGTACATATCATCACCGGTAAGGATTTTCTCGTTATAAAAGATCCTGGAGTTTTTGGTTAAATAAGCCTCCTTGGAATCCATCTTATAAGTTCCTTTTTCAGTGTAGATTCTGTTTCTTGGATTGGTTTTGCTGGTAATGGTTGTAGGTCCCAGAAAATCGGCAATCTTTGTATTCTGATTCTGCTTAATATTGGGTCCTTCTATGGTATATTGAGGTGTCTCAATTTTCACATTTCCTGTAAGGTCTACGACTCTTGTATTAAGAAAATAAGTTCCTACTTTGGCATAGGTTACATTCTGACCATCAGAAATCGTTCCTCCTGTATTAAAATAGGCCTGATTAGCAAGCCTGTCATAATAAAGAATATCTGTTTTTATGGTTTGTTTCGGGTCAGTTAAGACAACATTTTTTCTGGCAACACCTTTTTGGGTATTGGCATCATATTCCATTTCTCCTGCTGTGATCACAGAGCCATCTGTATTCTGAAGCCTTGTATTGCCTATGGCTTTTACAAAGTTTTCTTCATTATACAGGACTACTTCATCTGCGGTAAGAATGGAGCCCTGATGTTCAATCTGAACATGACCGGTAAAATATTGGTTTCCGTCGTATTTTTCAGGGTTTTTCTTGATCTCGTCCGCATGGATGATCTTTACTTTATCTTCAGGTCTCACCTGTTTAGGCTGAGCTGGTGAAGGAGACTGCAAATAGGGATCTCTCTTCACGGGAGTTTTATCCTGCGCAAAGTTTAGCGTAGAAATAAAGATTAACAGAAAAAGGATTATTCTCATTAATTAGTCATTCTTAGTGCCATAGAAATATAGCGAATGAGAATCAATTTTTACGCCAAA
>JASLCD010000224.1 GCA_030146295.1 Chryseobacterium sp. | reverse complement strand
TCTTTTTTGAAATAGTAAATAAAAACACAGGAAATTACGACACAACCAGAGACGTACTTTTTTCGAAAATTAAATATAAAGGGGAAATTATTAATGTCTTTATCGCCCATCTTCCCTCCAAGCGAGAAAAAGATATCAATAAACCTAAAAGAGCCTTTATATTGAATGAAATCCGGGACCGGATTATGAAAATTGTAGATGCCGATAAAGAGCATGTCATATTGTGTGGTGATTTTAACGAAAACCCGGATGATGAAAATTTAGTACAGATTCTCTATAACAATGACCACGAGAAGGTGTTAATAAACCCTTTTCAACAATTGTTTTCTACAAGAAATTATTCTACTTTTCATTATAAATCTGGATTGCTGTATGATCAGATCATTATGTCAAGATCTTTGCTTGATAATAAGACGCTGGCTTTTCAGGATGCCCATATATTCAATTCTGAAAAAATCCGCAGCAGAACCAGAAATTTTGAAGGACGGCCTTTTCGAACTTATGCCGGTACACGGTATTTGGGAGGATATAGCGATCACTTTCCGGTTTTTGTAAAATTTAAAAATTTACAGTAAAAAACATAAATAATAAAAAAGTAGAAAATGAAAAATTCGAGCAACACAAGCTATCATTTGGATTCTATTGACAAAGAGATTATCTACATGTTGATGGATAATGCTAAAACATCCTTAGCCCACATTTCAAAAAATGTTGGGATTTCCACGACAGCAGTACATCAGAGAATCAAAAAACTTGAACATGCAGGAGTTATTGAAAATTCAATATCATTTCTTAATCCTAAAAAAATAGGATATAAGGTGATTTGCTACATCGGTGTATTCCTGGATCAGCCAAGCCATTATCCCGAAGTGGTAAAGTCTTTGCATGATATTAATGAAGTGGTGGAGGCCCACTATACAACAGGAAATTATACCATATTCCTGAAAGTTCTCTGCAAAGATAATGATCATCTGATGCAGATTCTTAACAAGCTTCAGAAGCTGAAAGGAGTAACAAGAACAGAAACCTTTATCTCTTTGGAACAAGGTATTTACAGACAATTGAAAGTATAACGATATGAACATAGCCCAATATTTGGATTCAACCTACCTGAAAACCCCGGAGCAATCAGGTATTTCAAACGAAGAAACACTTCAAAAAGATAAAGAACTTGCTCAGGAAGCTATTGACAATGACATTTTTGCCGTAATGATACGCCCGGACTATGTAGCTGAGATCAAGAAATATATTCAGGAAAGAAATTCAAATGTTGCAGTAGGAACTGTAATAGGCTTTCACGAAGGTACATATTCGGTTGATGAAAAGCTAGCAGAAGCCTCCAAGGCAATTGAAGACGGTGCTGATGAACTGGATTTTGTTATTAATTATCCAGCTTATCTGCAAGGAAATACAGAACTGGTAAAAGAGGAATTTGTAAAATGCACAAGATTGTCTCTTGAGCATCATAAAATAGCGAAATGGATCATTGAGATCGCTGCTTTAACAGATGAACAAATTGCAGACCTTACCAAAAATATTTCTACTTGGGCAGAAGAGAACTTCTCTGAAAGTGACTGGTCGAAAATTTTTGTTAAATCTTCAACAGGATTCTACAAAACTGCTGAAGGGAAACCTAACGGAGCAACCTTTGAAGGAATAACAATTATGCTCAACAATGCAGGGAAACTTCCCGTAAAAGCAGCAGGTGGGGTAAGAACTCCTGAAGATGCTGAGAAAATGATCAATATGGGAGTGAAAAGAATAGGAACATCTTCAGCATTAGCTCTGATTAAAAATGAAGCTCCGTCAGAAGGATATTAATCTAAAGTTTAAAATAATAAAAAACCATCAGTCTTGCTGATGGTTTTTACTTTTATATCTGTGCCTGATATTCTTCGTAGAATTGTTGGGTTTCTTTGATTAAGCTATTCATTTCTTCCAATGTGAAAACTTCCAGGAATTTTTTTCTGAAGTCCTTGAAGTGAGGAATACCTCTGAAATAATTGCTGTAATGCTGTCTCATTTCAACCAGACCTAGTCTTTCTCCTTTCCATTCAACACTCCATTCTGCATGCTGACGAACCGCCAATAACCGGTCTGATATTGTAGGAGCAGGTAAATGCTCTCCTGTTGCAAAGAAATGTTTGATTTCATTAAATATCCATGGATAGCCAATAGCGGCACGCCCGATCATAATACCGTCACATGCATACTTTTGTTTATATTCTAATGCTTTTTCAGCAGAATCAATATCCCCGTTTCCAAAAATTGGAATCTCAATATTAGGGTTTTGTTTGATTCTGGAAATGTGTTCCCAATCTGCTTCGCCTTTGTACATTTGAGCACGGGTCCTGGCATGGATGGTAAGTGCTTTGATACCTGTTTCCTGCAGACGTTCTGCTACTTCATCAATATTAATGCAGGTACTGTCCCATCCTAAACGGGTTTTTACAGTTACAGGCAGATGAGTGGAACTTACAACAGCCTTTGTAAGACGAACCATCAGGTCAATGTCTTTCAAAACACCTGCTCCCGCTCCCTTGCAGACAACTTTTTTTACAGGACATCCAAAATTGATATCTACCAGATCCGGATTTACTGTTTCAA
>JASLCD010000216.1 GCA_030146295.1 Chryseobacterium sp. | reverse complement strand
TGCGGCAAAAATACAACTAAATAAATTCGTAAAAAAACCATAATTTTAAACATTGATAAAAACGATAGTCATCGTAAATTCCTTTATAAGGCAATAAAACAGGCAATGGAGGGATATAATATCATCAAAACAAAATATATCTACATATGAAAAAGTTTATTATTTCTATGATGCTGATAGGATCAGTATCCGCATTTTCCCAGGTTTCAGTGGGCACCCAGCCACAGGAGAACAGCAAATGGACGTTTGGAGGAGGAATCGGGTTGGGATTCGGGAGTAACAGTGCTTTTAACCTTTCTGCTTCCCCAAGAGTGGGTTACAGGCTTACAGATGACCTTGAAGCAGGAGTGGTAGGAAGTGTATCCTGGCAGACTTCCGACTATTATAAATCTACCATGTTTGGAGTAGGGCCTTTTGTCAATTATTATTTTGCCCGATCATTTTATGTGGGAGCAAATTATCAGCATTATTTTGTTGATTATAAGGATAAATATTATGATTATAAATACAATACAGAAGAAAATGCATTATATCTTGGAGGTGGATATATGCAGAGAATCGGAAATAATTCTTTTATGCAGCTTGGATTAATGTATAATGTGCTGTGGAAGCAGAATTCCAGTGTGTTTTCAAGCGGCCTGGTCCCGAATATAGGATTTGTGGTGGGACTTTAATTTAATGCCTGATTTATTAATAGGAACGGGCTTTAGCCCGTTTAATCAAAGAATAAAATTCATTCGGCTTCAGCCAAATCTCAAGATATCTGGAGTTTAATATAATTTCAATATCAGTGGTTTTAGCCAAAAACATATAAAAACAAAAATCCCCGGGAAATTTCCCGGGGATTTTCTATTTGAAATTACATTATTTATTCAATTAAGATTGAGAAGATTTCTCAGCTGCTGATTTTTTTGCTTTCTGCGTTTTTCCGATCAGTCCGTCTTTGGCATCATTAAGGTCAAGAACTACGGTTTCTCCTTCATTCAATTGCTTGTTTACCAGCATTTCTGCCAATAAGTCTTCAATGTACTTCTGGATGGCACGTTTCAATGGTCTTGCACCAAAATCTTTATCCCAGCCTTTTTCAGAAATGAAGTTCTTAGCATCTTCAGTTAAGTCAACTTTATATCCTAATTTTTCAAGTCTGCCATACAATTTGTTCAACTCAATATCAATAATTTTCTTGATATCGTCCTGAACAAGAGAGTTGAAGATCACAATGTCATCAATTCTGTTTAAGAATTCAGGAGCAAATGCTTTCTTAAGAGCACTCTCGATGGTACTTCTTGCTCTTGTATCTGAACTTGTCTTTTTAGCTGAAGTTCCGAATCCTACACCATCTCCAAAGTCTTTAAGGTCTCTGGTTCCGATGTTGGAGGTAAGAATGATAATCGTGTTTCTAAAGTCGATCTTTCTTCCCAAGCTGTCTGTAACGTGGCCTTCATCAAGGATCTGTAACAAAATATTGAATACATCCGGGTGAGCTTTTTCTATCTCATCCAAAAGAACCACAGCATAAGGTTTTCTTCTTACCGCTTCAGTCAACTGACCACCTTCTTCGTATCCTACGTATCCAGGAGGCGCACCCACCAATCTTGAAACTGCAAATTTCTCCATGTATTCACTCATGTCAATTCTGATCAAAGATTCATCAGATTCAAAGAGTTCTCTTGCCATCACTTTAGCCAGCTCAGTTTTACCAACCCCGGTTGTTCCAAGGAAAATAAATGTACCGATAGGACGGTTTGGATCTTTAAGCCCCGCTCTGTTTCTTTGAATTGCTTTCACCACTTTTTTCACAGCTTCTTCCTGACCGATTACTTTTCCGTTCAGTTTTTCATCCATCTGGGCAAGCTTATCAAGCTCGTTCTTGCCAACTTTCGTTACAGGAACTCCACTCATCATAGAAACCACTTCCGCTACATTTTCTTCTGTTACGGTTTCTTTTTTCTCTTTTACATCCTTATCCCATTTTTCCTGAGCTGCATTCAGTTCCATCTGAAGACGTTCCTCTTCATCTTTAAGCTTTCTTGCCTCAAGATAATCCTGAGCTTTTACAGCTTTCTGCTTCAGTTCTTTGATCTCTTCGATTTTCTTTTCAAAATCAATGATTTCGGTAGGAACTTTCATGTTTTTGATGTAAACACGTGATCCGGCTTCGTCCATCGCA
Organism: Chryseobacterium sp.; assembly: GCA_030146295.1. Taxonomy (GTDB): domain Bacteria; phylum Bacteroidota; class Bacteroidia; order Flavobacteriales; family Weeksellaceae; genus Chryseobacterium. The sequence continues at coordinate 1,110 of JASLCD010000216.1, read as the reverse complement.
TCAATTGCTTTGTCCGGTAAGAAGCGGTCTGTAATATATCTCGATGTCAGGTTCACACACGCTGTGATCGCTTCAGGAGTATAAATTACATTGTGATGCTCTTCATATTTGTCTTTGATCTGGTTCAGAATCTGAATGGTTTCATCAATAGAAGTAGGTTCCACCATTACTTTCTGGAATCTTCTCTCTAAAGCGCCGTCTTTTTCAATATACTGACGGTATTCATCCAGAGTCGTAGCCCCGATGCATTGAATTTCACCCCTTGCCAAAGCCGGTTTGAACATATTGGAAGCATCTAAACTTCCTGTAGAACTTCCCGCTCCCACAATAGTATGAAGCTCATCAATAAATAAGATGACATCTCTGTTTTTTTCCAGTTCCGTCATGATAGCCTTCATTCTTTCTTCAAACTGGCCACGGTATTTTGTTCCGGCAACTAAACTGGCCAGATCCAACGTGATCACTCGTTTTCCGTAAAGAACTCTCGACACTTTTTTCTGTTGAATTCTTAATGCTAAACCTTCAGCAATGGCAGATTTACCAACTCCCGGCTCCCCGATAAGAAGAGGGTTGTTTTTCTTTCTACGGGATAAGATCTGAGAAACTCTCTCAATTTCTTTCTCTCGTCCGATTACCGGGTCCAGTTTTCCATCTCTGGCCAAAGAAGTAAGGTCTCTACCAAAGTTATCCAAAGTAGGGGTTTTACTTTTTGCAGAACCTAAATTGCCTGTAGGCTTTCTCATCTGCTCAAATTCTTCTCTCTCATCATCATCGTCATAAGCACTCATCTGTGGAGACTGCCCCGAATTTTTAAGCATAGTTTGGTATTCTCTTGAAACTCCTTCATAATCGATGTCGTAAGCTCCCAGAATATTTGAAGTAGGATCCTCATATTTATAAAGAATACCTAAAAGCAGGTGAACGGTATTAATCTCATTGCTTTTATATTGTCGGCATTCCAACTCTGCACGTTTAATGGCATGGTCTGCCATCTTAGTGAAAGAAATATTGGTAACCTCTTCAGAAATAGGATTTAGACTTGTTGTATTTAAAGTTTCAATTTTTCTTCTGATTTGTGTTAAATCCGCATTAAGGTTTTGAAGGATTTCT
>JASLCD010000163.1 GCA_030146295.1 Chryseobacterium sp. | reverse complement strand
TATCAGGAACTGTGTAAATGTTTTTACGCTCTAGTTTTTCTATGTCGAACTCTTTCATCTTTGTTTTATCAAAAATTATCTTTCGTAATTTTCTTTAATATACTCTTCTATTTTCTGCTTGGCATAATGATAATTTGTTTTCAATGTCCCTACCGACATATCTACAATTCTTGATATCTCTTCGTAAGGCAAATCATCATAATACCGCATCATAAATACCAGCTTCTGCTTTTCGGGCAGGCTTTGTATAGCGTTCTGTAATAAGATCTGTATTTCTTCAGCATCTCCAGCTACATTGTCGGCCACAAGATTCTGCATATGATACTCGGGATCTTCATCGGTCTTCTGCATTTTCTTCATTTTGTTTACCTGCTGCAATGCTTCGTTGGTAGCAATTCTGTACAGCCAGGTATACAGCTGACTATCATTTTTGAACTGATGAAAATTCTGATAAGCTTTTATAAAAGTTTCCTGCAAAGTATCCTGAGCAAGATCTCCGTCCACAATAATTCTTCTTATGTGCCAGTACAATCTGCTTTGATAGGCATCCATCAAGGCACGGACACCTTTTTCCTGGGTCCGTGGATTCTGCATCAACGAAATAATCTCCGCGTCCTTAATCTTCATAAGATGCCTTACATTGTTTTGGATTACAAAAATAACTGAAAGTTAAATTAAATCTTCAATTTTCAATTTAAATATTTAAAATAATATGAGACACTTACGCAATAAACGTGCCTATATTGAAGTACAGGATTTCTGAGGTCATCTTCCTTTCCGGGCTCAGCTTAAAACCTTATATTTGTTATATGCAAATTGTAATCATCGGTTCCGGAAATGTTGCCTATCATATGGCAAAAGCTTTCACTTTGAAAAGCATTCCCTTGGCCCAGATTTTTGGCAGGAACAAAAAAGAATTAAGTAAGATTTCACAAGAATTAAATATTCCTTATTCCACAGATCATCTGGAAGAGGCAGATCTTTATATCATCTGTGTGAGTGATCATTCTGTAGAAGAGGTTTCAAAAATCATTACTAGAAAAGAGTGTTTGGTTGCCCATACCTCGGGATCACTTCCCAAAGAAATCTTAGCTGGTGACTACAGAAAAGCCAGCTTCTACCCTTTACAGACTTTTTCAAAGTCAAAGGAACTGGACTATGAAAAAATTCCTTTTTTTGTAGAAACAGAAAATGAAGCTGATCAGAATATATTGCTCGGCCTTGCTTCGAAGATTTCAGAGAAAGTAATGGTAAGCAGCCACGAAAAAAGAAAATATATTCATTTGACCGCTGTTTTCGCCTGTAATTTTGTGAATCATCTTTTTTCAAGGGCTAAAGAGATTTCAGATTCTCAGGAAATTCCTTTTGATTATTTCTTACCACTGATTGATGAAACGGTTCAGAAGATTTATGAAATTGAACCTAAGCTGGCACAAACCGGCCCTGCAGTAAGGAATGATGTGAGAATTTTACAGCTGCACGAACAGTTATTAAAAGACGAAAGTCTTGAAATTTATAAAACAATGAATCATTCTATTCAGAAAATGTATGAGTTATAAAGAGAAATTAAAAGATATTAAGGCATTTGTATTTGATGTTGACGGAGTGTTTACAGATGGAAGTGTTTATCTGCTTCCCGGAGGAAATATGTGCAGGGTAATGAATGTCCTTGACGGCTATGCAGTAGTAAAAGCATTGAAAAACAATTATTTGATTGGAGTCATTACAGGTGGGAATGATGAAATGGTAAAACACAGAATCAATTACCTGGGTATTCAGGATTACTATCCGAAATCCCATAATAAAATAGAAGATTTCGAGGATTTCAAAAAGAAATACAATCTTAAAAACGAAGAAATCCTGACGATGGGTGATGATCTTCCGGATATTCATATCATGGAAAGTTCAGCGATTGCTGCATGTCCTGAAAATGCAGTTCCTGAGGTAAAGGGAATTTCCGATTATATTTCCCCGAAAAAAGGAGGAACCGGAGCGGTACGTGATGTGATCGAACAGGTAATGAAGGTGCAGGGAAACTGGCATGATGATAATACTCAATCTGTATAATTACCGGTATGAAATTACTTTTAGCGTCCCAATCACCAAGAAGAAAAGAACTTCTTTCAAGTCTTGGTTTTGAATTTGAAGTTGTGAAAATAGACTGTGAAGAAATTCTTCCTGCCTCAATAAAAATAGAAGAGGCTGCAGCTTACCTCTCCGATTTAAAAGCAGATGCTTTCAGACATCTGGAGGCAGATGAAGTTCTCCTGACTGCAGATACTGTAGTCGCTGTGGATCATCATATTCTTGGAAAACCTAAAGATGAAGCAGATGCTTATAAAATGCTTCAAAGTCTTTCAGGAAGAACCCATCAGGTATATACGGGAATTACCATCAAAACTGCAGATAAGTCGATTACAGAAACAGATGTAGCAGATGTTACTCTTGATGAGCTCTCGGATGAAGAAATAAAATATTATATTCAAAACTATAAGCCTTTTGATAAAGCGGGCAGCTATGGCATTCAGGAATGGCTGGGAATGGCCAAGATCAGAAGTCTTACAGGAAGCTTTTATACCATTATGGGACTTCCTACCCATCTTGTCTACAAAATACTGAAAGAAACCTCCCTGATTTAACAATTATTGAGGTCCCCAATATCGATTAAAGAAGAAATAAAATGTTTCTGCAAGAAATATAAATATTATTCATTATAAAATTTTATTATTTTTACAAAATCATCAAACT
>JASLCD010000132.1 GCA_030146295.1 Chryseobacterium sp. | reverse complement strand
CGTAATTCATTACTTTAAAAATTTTTATGCGAATTTAAGGAAAAATATTGGATGTTTTATGTTTCTGTAAACTGTTCTTAAAATGCATAAACAAGGCTGTTTTTATTCAATTTTATACAAAGAAAGAGAACACAAAACGCATTCTCTTTCAATAAATTTTCTTTTATATTGAAAACTTCTCAAAGTTTAAAACATAAAAAACGGCTTTTTCAATTTTAATAACTGCAAAAATTATGTATTATTTTGCCTGTCTAAGTAATCGTTTTTCAGCCGCATATCTGTTATTTAAAGCTTTCATTTGATCTCTCTTCATCTGTTTGGTCGCAAGCGGATGATTCAGAATCAGCTTTTTCTCAGTATTATATTTTTTGGTAAGCTCTTGCATTTTAATATTAACCAATTCATTTTTGGATGGATGCGGAGGAACTGGCGGATGTTTCTGGGCAGACACACTCATGGAGAAACCTAATACTAGTAGTGTTGAAATTAAAAACTTTTTCATAATATTCATATTTTTGAATGATTTCAATTGATTCAATATTCTTGATTAAATTCATTCCGGTTCATGTTGGATCTTGCATATATCATACCAATATTTTTTATTGAATGTAAATCTTTGAATGTATTGGCTGGTATAACCATTGCTTTATTTATGCTTTTCTGCTTTTCCGGCAACGGTTATCTGTGATAAAAACCTATTGAATGTGATCTATTTTTTCATACATTTATTTATCTTTTAAACAAGCAATTATGAAAACGTCTGTTAAAAAAAACAATCTTACCAAAGACAATATCTGGCTGAAAGAACCGGAAGTTCATGATTTTCCTGCAGCACAGGATTATCTCGAACTTCTTTTTGAACCTGAGAAAGCTCAAAAAATGGTTGAAAAACTAAAGAAAGCTCCTACCATTACAAAAAAATCGAAAGATATCTTACGGGCCAGTAAGCTTGCTCTTCTTCCTGAGACGAATATTCATGTAAAAGAAAACCTGAAAAAAGTAGAAAAAAACAAGAAGCTTTCACCTATACTTTTGGTAAGGGGGCAAAACGAACTGATCATTGCAGATGGCTACCACCGCCTCTGTTGCAGCTATTACCTGACGGAAGATCTAGAGGTTCCATGCCGGCTTGTGTAAGAATTTTTACAATCCAACAATATCACTTTTAAGTTATTTAAATAACCTAACTATAAATTATTCATTATTAGTTGATTTTTAGCGATTTTTTTTTATATTTTTGTTAGGAACCAAATTTTAAAAATATGAAAAAATACATCTCGATCCTTTTATTTGGAGCTATTCCCTTAACTGCACAAGTAGGTATTAATACCACAACACCTAACAGTACACTAGCCATCAACGGTTCATTACGGGCCGGCTACTCTCAGGTCACCGCCACGACCTATAATATTCTGGCAACCGATCATTACATCACTTATAACGGAACTGCGGATGCTACCTTTACCCTTCCGGTCATTGGAACAGGAACAACAAGTTTTACAGGAAGAATTTATAAGATCAAAAACATTTCAGCCAATGCTATTACACTGCAGGCTTCCAGTGGAAATACCTTACGAATAGACAACACACCGGTGGCATCTTTTGTAATTCCTACAGGAGCATATGCTGAAGTAGTAAACAACAGCAATACCTCGGGAGGAACATGGGACTTGTCTTTCACTGTTCTGCCTAAACCAAGCAACGTAGAGATTTATGGTACGCAGCTTTTCATTCCTCCTCACGCACTTGGAACAGCAGCCGTTGCAGACTGGACCAATCACCTTAATGCAGGTTATGATTCAGGTGCCGCAACTGACAGATGGTGGATTGTAAGTAAGTCTTCGGTAGATAATGCGCATACATCTACCTATACCAATGTGAGTAGGATGACTCTCGTTTATGAATATCAGGGTACTCCTTTTAACGTTACCAATATGTATCCCATTCTAACAGCAGGGAACAACTCCAGCTTTCCGGATGTATTTACAGCATCTTTTGTGAGTCTTGCCAATAACGGAACTGCCGGAAGAACCCGTCTTACTGTGTCAGTGGCCCGTGTTGATTTCGCTGGGAATAATGGTTCCAATAACAGTAACTGGACAGGTACTTTCTTACTGAATGTCCTATTGGCCAGAAAGTATTAGACCATTTTAAAATATATACAAAAAAAGAGTAGAAAAATCTGCTCTTTTTTTGTTCTATAAAACTTCAATATTCTGTTTTAAGGGAAGATTTTTGGATGAATTACCAATCATAATTCTGTACGTTCCCTTTTCTACGGTCCATTCCATTTTTTCATTTAAAAACTGTAATTGTTTTACCGGAACTTCGAGGGTAACGGTCTTTGATTCTCCGGGCTGCAATTCTATTTTCTGAAACCCTTTGAGCTCTATAATAGGTCTTGAAACGGTGGCCAATACGTCTTTCACGTATAACTGAACGACTTCACTTCCTGCTTTTGAACCTGTATTTTTCACCTTGACTTTAGCCACAATAGTTTCATTTTCCGAATACTGAGTTTTGCTCAATTGCAGCTCAGAAATTTCAAAAGAGGTATAACTGAGCCCGAAGCCAAACGGATATAATGGTTCTCCACTCAGGTCATGATAATCATTTCCTCTTCCTGTCGGGTGATGATTATAAGTTAAAGGCAGCTGACCTTCCTCAAGCGGAAAGGTTACGGGCAATTTTCCGGATGGATTCTCTGCTCCAAAAAGGGTTCTGGCGACAGCGTTTCCTCCTTCTTCTCCGGGATACCAGATATCTAAAATAGCTCCCACTTTGTCTTTCCAGTCCGTTGTTTTTATAGCAGACCCACCTACCAGCACTACGGTTACCGGTTTTTTAAATTTTGAAACTTCCTGAATAAACGATTCCTGATTTCCGGGTAAGCTGAGTGATGAACGATCCTGAAATTCACCTTCATGAATCCCGGCAGTCACAATGATATAATCGGCATTCTGAGCCTGGGCTAAGGCTTCTCTGTATTCTTTTTCATAAGGATGAGGTCCATAGTTCCAGATCAGTTCAAGATTGGCTTCTCCTCTGTTTTCATGAAACTCAATGGCAATGTCATACTTTCTTCCTTTAACAAAGTCTATATCCGTAGTTTTTGTAGAATAGCTCAGTTTTTCCCACTGGTCAATAATTAGTTTCCCATCCAGATATAACCTGAAGCCGTCATTTCCACGCAATCCCAACTGATATTTCCCGGAATCCGGGGCTTCCAGCTTTCCGGTCCAACGGATGCTGTACTGATCAGGCTGAAGTTTTCCAGGATCTGGTGAATATAAGGTCCATTTGAAGTTGAAATGCTCATCCTGTCTGTCAAAGGCCGGATTTCCTTTTAAATCTGTATTGGAAAAATAGATTCCTTTTAATCCTTTTTTGTTTTCAGAGGATAAATACTCATCAGAAACGGTAGTAAACTCTTTTATATTCCAGTCGATTCCTTTTGAGTAAATGATTTCTACCTTATTATTTTTAGTATAATTTTTAAGGCCATCTACAATATTTACTTTTTTATTTCCCGGTCCTGAATACCCTCCCAATCTTGCGTCAAAGGCATCGGTTCCCACTACGAGAATCTTTTTTACATTCTCTGGTACAGGAAGGGTTTGGTTATTGTTTTGAAGCAGTACAAAAGACTCAGCAGCTGCTTTTTCCGCCAAAGGTTTATGATTAAGTTTTTTCAGTTCTTCAATTTCTTTAGACGAAACATAAGGGTTTTCAAATAATCCAAGTTCAAACTTAGCTCTCAACACTCTTGAAACGGCATCATCAATTCTCTCTTTTGAAATTCTTCCATCTAAAAATGGGGGCATAAAGAGTTCATAATGCTTATATTCCGTCTGAAAAATCACATCAAGCCCGGCATTGATAGCCTGTGCAGAGGCATCGTCATAATCTTTTGCCGTAAAATGCAGAACATTTGCTCCACCTACCGCACTTGCATCACTGATAACAAAACCTTTAAAATTCCATTCTTTTTTTAATTTTTCTGTCAGCAACCAATGATTCGCTGTTGAAGGTCTTCCGTCAAGAAGATTATAGGAAGTCATCACCGAACGGCTTTTCCCCTTTGTAAAAGCATTATAAAAAGGAATCAGATGGGTTTCTTCCAGATATCTTTTGCTCCAATGAATTGGGTAAGAATCTCTTCCTCCCTCTCCTACATTGGCTAAAAAATGTTTGGGAGTGGTGATAATTCCCATTTTTTCAAAAGAGCTTACAAAGCTGACTCCCATGATGGATGTCAAAAAAGGATCTTCCCCATAGGTTTCCTCTGTTCTTCCCCACCTCACATCATTGGCAAGATTCACTACCGGCGTTAATATCTGACGTATTCCTCTTAATTTTGATTCTTTGGCAATAGCTGTTGAAACATTGCTCATCAATTCAGGGTTGAAAGTGGCTGCCAGACCTATAGCCTGCGGAAAGGCTGTTGCCCCTTCCCTGACTAATCCATGCAATGCTTCATCAAAAGGAATGATCGGGATTCCCAATCTTGATTCTTCCACAAAATATTTCTGGATAGCATTGATTTTTTTTACGAGTCTCTCTGCATCTTCATTGGCATTATATTTCAGTAACTGCCCGGCTGCACCACCACCCTGATTTCCTGCGCTTACCTGCAACCCAAAAATTCCGTGGGAATACTGCCCTTTCGGAATGTTATCCAGATCACCGGGAATCATAAAACACTGCCAGAATTTTTCTTCAGGTGTCATTCTCTTCAACAGATCCTGAACTCTGACATCTACAGGCTGCTTAGGATCTTTATACAAGGGTTTCTGGGCAGAAATAGAGATAAAACAGAACAATAATGCAGCTCCTGTAAGTTTAAAACGAAACAATCTCATTATTGTGTTATTTGAATTACGGTTGCATATTTCAGGTTTTTCCTTTCTTCAGGTAACTTGATTTCAATGGTATTCCCACCTGTTTTTTTCCATTGAATTTTTGATGAAATACCCAGTACTTTTAAGGATTTTGGCTGGAAGTTTTCCGGAATAGAAAAAGTAAGTACTTCCGGAGCCTTATATTCAGATTGTTCATCAAGATGAAAAACATTCACTGTATGATGGTCTTTGCTCTGGGTATAATAATAGTTTCCTTCATGATTGGGAGCAACGCTTCTCGTTGCAAAGACAGCAGACTGGTTGCTGTTCATCCAGCCGGAAATTTGCTGCAATCTTTCATAGACTATGGGATCATAATCACCATTAGGTCCGGGAGCAATATTCATCAGATAATTTCCGCCTCTTGAAATGATCTTTACCAATGTTTCAATGATCTTTTGAGAAGATTTATAGTTGTCATTCGGAACATAGGAAAAAGAATCTCCCATTGTGATGCAGCTTTCCCAAGGGATCGAAAGGGCATGTTCCGGAACGGCCTGCTCTGGGGTGACATAATTTTCCCATTTCCCAGGAACGGTACGGTCTACAATAATAATTCCCGGTTGATTTTTTCTGGCCATTGTTCCTATTTTATCCATATCAATGTCCTGCTCTACTTTGATTGTGCGCTGCCATTCCACTTTCGGATCTATGGTGTGAAAAGGGCGTACCCAGCCTCCATCCAGCCAGAGAATATCAATTTTGCCGTAGTTGGAAGTAATTTCATTCAGCTGATTGAAGGTAAATTTTTTGAACTGATCCCATTTTTCGGGATATTTCTTAGGATCATAATTCACATTTCTATCCTTTGGAGGAAAGTAAGACCACCAATAATCATCGGAATGCCAGTCCGGTTTGGAAAAATAGGCTCCAATTTTAAATCCTTCTTTTCGGAAGGCATTGAAGATTTCTTTGGTGACATCCGATTTTGGATTTTTTGAAAAAGGTGTTTTGGGGGAAGTGATCTTATAATCCGACTGTTGGGTATCAAACATCGCAAAACCATCATGATGCTTGGTGGTAAAAACCACATACTTCATCCCTGCTTTTTTTACAGCATCTGCCCATTTTTGAGGATTAAACTGGGTTGGGTTGAAAGTTGTCTGAAGGTTTTCATAATTCTTTACATATTCGTAGTAAGATTTTCCGTGTTCCGGTTTTCTCTGGGTCCAGGATTCGTCTTCCGGACATAAGCTCCAGCTTTCAACAATTCCCCACTGGCTGTAGGTTCCCCAATGCATAAATAGTCCGAATTTCATGTCCTGCCACTGGTCCAGATTTTGAGCCACTAAAGGGTCAGCTGGTTTCTGATATCCGTCAGAGACATTATGGGCTTGTGAAAATGCTACAGAACTTATTAAAAAAGATGAAAGGAAAAAGGGTTTTATTTTGGATGTAACCAACATATGGAATAGTTTTCCGCTAATTTAATTATCCTTTAGGAATTCCGCAAACATTAGGATTCCAAGAGATTAAGAATAGCATCATCAAATTCGGGATATAAAAACTGAAATCCGCTTTTCACGAGCCTTTCGGGGTATACATTCCGGCTTTTTAAAAGCAGTTCAGTTTCTGTCTTCAGAACGAGAGATGCTATTTCAAGCTGCCAGACCGGTGCATTGAGACCAAAAGGGGCTTTCAATGTTTTTCTGAGCTTTTTCATCATGGCTTCATTAGAAACCGGCCCCGGAGCGGTTATATTAATGACTCCGGAAATACTTTCATTGTCAATAATCCATTCTGTGGCTTTACAGAAATCCTCAATATGAATCCAGCTTACCATTTGATTGCCACGCCCTTGTTTTCCTCCTAACCCCAGCTTAGTAACCATTTTCAGTTTAGGAAAAGCTCCGCCGTTATTTCCCAATACAATAGAAGTACGAAGAGCAACTTTTCTGGTTTCTTCGTTTTTGTCTGCGAAAAATTCCTTTTCCCAGCTTTTGCAGATATTCATTGAAAAGTCATCTCCGATAATTCCGTTTTCTTCGGTGTTCAGGTGTTGCTCGGAATGCACGTAAATGGTTGCAGAACTGGCATTCAGCCAAATTTTCGGTTTTTCGGAACATTGATTGACTGCTTCCTGCAGTATTCTTGTGCTTTCAACTCTTGAGGAATAGATTTGCTGTTTATTTTTCTCGTGATACCGGCAATCCACAGATTTTCCTGTAAGGTTGATCAGAACATCTGTTTTTTCCAAACTGCTTTTCCATTCTCCCATTGTTTTGGCGTCCCAATAGATTTCGTTTTTACGTTGAGGATTACGGGTGAGAATATACACCTGATTTCCCTTTTCTGTAAAGTACTTTTCCAGGTTTTCCCCAAGAAATCCGGTTCCTCCAGCTATCATTATTTTCATTGTTTTAAAGTTTAAAGTTTGGGATTTAAGGTTTCAACTACTCCGTTACAGATTTTCAAAGATGTTTGTGGATACAGAATCTGTTTTTAGTCTTTAGCTGATATATTTCTTTGTTTTCACTTCAATTTCTGAGCCTTCTGCGAGCATAACAGAAATGGGTTTCTGATGATTCAGGAATGTGAAGTTATTTCCATATATTTTTTGAAAATCAATTTCCAGCTGATAATCTTTTATGGTATAACAGTCCCATTTTGGATGGCATACTTCATATTCGGATGTTGCATTGTCCTTTTTTGTAAAGCCAAAATAATGTTCTGTGATAAATTCAAATTCTGAGTTTTCTTCCATAGGCTGCGCTTTACTTTCGGCCATAATCTGAATAGAATGCCAGCTTTTATCTTTCCATGAATATCGGATCAGCAGTTCTCCTTCTTTTTCATCAATCATATTTTTCATCGGCATCGTATGATAATTTTCTTTGTATATGGTATTGGCAACAAAACTTAATGCAGGTTTTGGAACTATTTCCTTGACAAATACTACGCCTCTTTTCCAGGCTCCGTCCTCTTGTTTCTTTACATAAAATCTTAGGTTTACCTCTTCAAAATTCCGGTGAAAAGGAATGGGTAATCCTAATAGTTTGGTATTTAAAAACATAAATCCTACTAAGCTCACATAACATTTACCTTTGTAAAAATCGAGCTCTGTGCCTTTGGGTAAGTAAAGTTGTACAACTTCGGGGTCAATTTCGTAATTGATGATGGCCAGTTTTCGCCATTCCGCTTTTAAAAATTTCATAATGGTATGTTTTTTAGGATTAAAAAATGGCTATCCCGTCACGGGTAGAAGATTCTGCAAGAGATTTTATCATTTCATTCCTTTCGATCAGGAAATTTCTGAGATATCCGGTAAGAAAAATGGCATTAAACAATTTTCCTACGATACCGAGTGGAGATTCAAATTCAAAAATATCGGTCATCAATGTTTTCCCGTTTACAGATTGAAAGATATGCCTGTGGCGCATAGATTTGAAAGCTCCTTTCTGCATGACATCAATGAACTGAACCGGCTTTTGCATGCTGATAATTTTTGTGGTTAGGGTCTGATACACTCCCAGATGTTTTGCTCTCCAGGTAACCGTCTCATTTTCTTCGATCAGTCCTGATGTACGTCCTGCAATTGCTTTTTCATTGGTTTTTGAAGTTGACTGCTGATGAAGATCAATATTTCTTGCCAGATCAAAAACATAGTGAATGTCAGCATTGATCACGGTATTTAAATAAATTCTTGACATTTTTCAAAAGGTTTTAAGTGTGTTAAATTGTAATTTCAATGCTTGTCAGAATAATGATTGCCAAAGCGGTTATTCTGAATAATATCCACGAAATGGTTGGAAAAAAATTCAGTCTTAGTATCCTGCATCTTCTTATATGTTCCAGAAACATGATCAATACGACTATTCCAAAGTATATTCTGTTAAAATCAGGTCTAAAGTTGATCATCAGAGCAGGAATTAAAAGTAAGGTTCCGATTAAAGAAACAGTCATCATATTTCCGAGATAGTCCCAGATTTTATCTTTGAGGTAGCTTTTTAGAAATGCTGCCTGCCAAATGATCTGCCCTAAGCAGAGGGCGAATTCTCTCACAAAATTTTTCTCAAAATTCAAACTCAGTTGACCTGAAAATATACTTAAGATAGATGCCGAAAAAATAACGACAAAACTGATATATGCTATTCTGTACCTGAGATTAAAATCCGGAATACAGGATTGTTCCGTATTATCTTTCCCTGAGGGAATAATCTGTTTACGGTTATAAGAAACAAAGGAATACAGTTTTTTGAAAAACCAGTACAAAGGCTGTATTCCTGCAATTTTTCCCAGCAACGGAAAAGAATTACTGATAATAAGAAGCAGACTGTCTAATCCGTAAACAACTTCATTTTTGTTATGGTCTACCAATGCAATTTCATTTTTCGCCCGGTTGAAGTCAATCAGATTTTTATTTTTCACTGAGAGCTCTGTAAATGCTTCCCTTCCCTCTTCGTCCAGCATTCCACATTTGGTAAAACCTTTGGAGTAGAGATTACACATCGGACATTCATTGTCGTAGATCAGCGTATGGTTTTTGAGTGTTTTCATCGGAATTATTTGTAAGGTTCGTAGGAGTTGTAACAATCATATACATAAAGAATCGCCATTATCGGGGTATAAAACAGGGCAAAAAACAGAAAAATAGCCATGATAACTGCTGTTAATTCATTATAAATTTTCTGATTCTCCAGAAGTAAACATATCCAGACCGGCATGAGGGTCAGCCCATATATTCTGAATTCGGATGATTGTTTCTGTTTTAAAAACAGCCTGATCAGATAACTGGCCAGCTGCACGCCTCCCACTATGAAATAAAACTCAAGAAATTTCCAATCTTTGCAATTCATCACAGCACCTATAATACAGACGATGAGCGTTACCAGCTGAATAAAGTAGTCATATTTTGTAAATGTTTTCATGGCAGTTATCATTTAGAGTGATCCTTTTCTTCTGAAATAAATAATCAGGAATAGGTGAATGATTAGATTTTTCATATTTATTATTAATTTAAAATTTTCAGTAATTTTTGAAATTTAATTTCAAATAAAAAAAGAGTCCCGTTTCATATGAAGAATTTCAACCAGATCAAGATATCTTTTGTGGGAGATGATAAGCAGTCCGTTATTGCTAAACTGTTTCTTCAGATCTTCAAGACTTTCATTTTTGTTGATATAATGAAAGAGTTTTCCAAATTCGTTTCCAAAAATTTTTGTAACGAGTACTTCGATATACCATTTCACACAACTGAATCTCCATGCTGTTTTTGGCTTTACAAATTCTACGATGATAATCTCTCCTCTTTCATCAATGATTCTTGATAATTCATCTGCAAAAATCTGTTTTTTGCCTTCCTCTATCGTCTTTGTCCCGTAAGAGCAAAGTATGATATCCATAGAATGATCAGGAATCTGGTTTTTGAAGAAGTCATCCTGAATCTGCTTTATTGCTAATTTCTTTTTAAATGTTGAAAAGAGTTTCAGATTCATTGCTGAAGAAAAATCAAGAGTTACAATGGTTGTATTTTTATTGTATTCTTTTAGGAATTCCAGATTTTCACCCTGTCCGCTCATCAGATCAAGAACCCTTTTGTTTCCGTAGCTTTTAACTTTTTGAACGGCCATTTTCCTGAACAGCCTGGTAAAACCTAAAGAAGCAATTTCGTTAATATAATATCTGGGTTGTATACGGTCAAAATACTGTTGTAGATCATTCATTTTCAGATTGTGTTTTTATAGAGTTTAAGACGTGATCCTGCATTTTATCGATAATATAGTTGGACCATTTTTTCCAGTACCATTTGGGGGCTATTTTATAGCTGTATTTTGTTTTAGCTGTTATTTTTGTCTGGTTAGCTGAAATTTTTTCCAAACTGATCTCCCCATATTTTACGATAAAATAATCATGAAGATGCTTGGCATCAATCTCATCGTAAGGAGTGATCTCTTTCATCGGCACGGTCTGATTTTCCGGGGAAAATTTCACTTTTTCATTCTCTATGAACTCATCCATATTCAATGTTAATTCATCGTTATTTGTCTGGCAGCGATACGCTCTGTTTCCGTTTTCGTTAATCATAGTAATACTCTTCGGATAGCTGACTCCTTTTTCGAATAAGATAAAATCGGGTGCATTAAAATTGATTTTCCTGTTTAACAGGTTCCATACTTTTTCTCTGGGGGCATTAACAATCATCCGGGTGGTAACAGTCTCTTCAATAGGTTTAGAATAGGTATCGAAAATATAAGATGCGGGATTGATCAACAGGAGAAATACCAGTACACTTCCTGTCCGTCTTTTTTCATCCAGATATCTGATAACAAAACCTAAATTGAATCCCACAAAAATGGCAAAACAGATAAAAGGAAGTGCAATAAGAATGCAGATAGCTCCTTCCCAGCCACATACTATCAGAATCAAAGAAAATATTACGATCCCAAGCAGTATCTTAAACAGGGTTTTCACGACATTGGCCAATCCTATTTCTCTAAAGTACTTCAGGTAGCCAATGATAAAACCAATAGAGGTAGGCAGGGTAAAAAACAGTGTTATACCATATTCTCCATGAGCAACCAGAAAAAACCAGGCACCTACTATCAAAACAATGGTAAGGAAAAGGCTTACATAAAGGTATTTTTTAAAGAATGTTTTCATGATATTATAAGTTTTATATTTTCAGTAATTTTTGAAAGTTAATTTGAAATAAAAAAGGATCCTCATCCTTTCCTATTTTCTATTTCAATAAATTGGTAATCTTCCCTACCAGCCAGTGATCATCACTTTTTATCGCCAGATCCATGATATTGTTGATTTTTCCGGTAACAGAACTGAAATCATTCATCAGCTTGATAAATTCCTGAGCTTCTTCTGAATCTTTATCTTCAATATTTTTTAATTCTTCAAGAAAAGAAATCACGGGTTCAATTTCCCTTTTTCTGCGTTCTTTGGTAATTTGTTTGAACAGATACCACACATCTTTTTCTGCAACGAAATATTCTTTACGGTCTCCTTTTACAAATTCCTTTTTCACAATTCCCCAATCTATCAGAGCACGAAGATTCATATTGGCATTTCCTCTTGAAATCTCAAGCTGCTCCATTACTTCATCCGTAGAAAGAGGTCTGCCGCTAGCCAAAAGCAGTGCATGCACCTGTGCCATCGTACGGTTGATTCCCCAATTGGTAGCAAAGGTTCCCCAGGTCTGAATATATTTTTCTTTTGCTTCTGAAAGTTGCATT
>JASLCD010000099.1 GCA_030146295.1 Chryseobacterium sp. | reverse complement strand
ATAAGTATGACGATAAATATAATAGAAATATTATACTTTCGTCAGCTCCTTATTAAAATTTTCTATGGTTGTTCTATACATTTTCTCATAGATAGGAAGAATGTTTTTCAAATCGAATTTTATAGCCTGATCTTTCGCGTTTTGCTTCATTCTGGTTAAAAGTTCATCATTACTCAAAAGCTTGATGGTATAGTTGCTCATGGCCTCTACATTTCCGATTTCTGCAAGATACCCTGTCTCTCCCTGTATGTTCACTTCAGGAATTCCACCTGCATTGGAACTGATTACCGGCGTATAAGCAGCCATTGCTTCCAAAGCTGCCAGACCGAAACTTTCCTGCTCCGAAGGAAGAAGAAATACATCCGAAAGCTGTAAGATTTTATACAGATCATTCACCTTTCCTAAAAGACGGATTTTGGAGATCAGATCAGGGTTTTCTTCCAGAAACTGATTGACTTTTTCCATATCAGGGCCTTCACCAATGATAATAAGTTTGGATTTTACCTTTTTCTCCACATTCTTAAAGATCTGAAGTACTTCATCCACACGTTTTACGGGACGAAGGTTGGATACATGGATCAGAATCTTTTCATCAGGATTGGCAAACTGTGTTCTCTGGCATTCAGAGCAATCATCAAATTCAGAATTATCAATAAAATTGGTAATCACCTGAATTTCTTTTTTGATGTTGAAAAACTGAAGGGTATCTTTTTTCAGACTTTCTGATACAGACGTAATAGCATCTGATTGGTTGATTGAAAATTCTACAGCATGTTTATAGCTTGGATGCTGCCCTACAAGGGTGATATCTGTACCGTGTAGTGTAGTCACCAGTGGAATATCATTATTGTCCTCCTGAAGCATCTGTTTGGCTGTAAAAGCGGCATATGCATACGGAATGGCATAATGTGCATGAAGAAGATCCAGTTTATAAAGATTGACAACCCTGTAGATCATCGAGCTCAACGCAATATCATAAGGCTGATACTGGAAAAGAGGATAGGTCTGAACATTTACTCTGTGGAAGAAAATATTCGGGTTGGTAATGTCTAATCTTGCAGGAAGTGCAGAACTGATGAAATGTACTTCATAACCTTTATTGGCAAGAGACATTCCTAATTCTGTTGCTACAATTCCGCTTCCTCCATAGGTAGGATAGCAAAGTATGCCTATTTTCATTAGATTATTGTTGTTTTGATGTTGTAATTATTTGGTATTTGCTGAGGTAACTGCATTAAGATCAATCCCCATTCCTGGTTTCAGCTGATCATTAACCAGTACCGGAAGCTTTCCCCATATTTTTGTTTTTCCATTTAAAGCATCTGCGGCAGCGTTCATTGAATCGTCATTATTTTCATAAGAAACAAGAACCGTTGAAACTTTTGAAATATCAATATCCTTTAACGTATAAGCACTTCCGAATACATTCAGAATTACATTTTGATTGTTGGCAAGATCAGAAAGTATCTGCTTAGATTCTGCCGAGACTTTATAGGGTTTGTAAGCTGTTGAGTTATCTTTATGGAAACCTACAATGACCGTTGAACCTGCTGGAATCGTATTGATTTCACCCGCTTTTTTGATGATGACATTGTTACCCAATCTGCTGGCAAAAGTTTGGTAAGGAGCTTCTTCAAGAGGAACATAATAAACTTGTTTTCCTGTAAGAGGCAGTAATTTTTTTTCGTCCTTTAATAAAGTCAGTGCATTGGAATAAAGATTCTGTACCAGCTGGACATGAGAATTATTATTTAAATCAGTATTGATGTTTTCCGGATTTTTTGGTGTGTATTGAGTCAATCCAAGAAAATATTTGGTCAATAAGATTTTTTTCACACTTTCTTCCACTCTGGACTGATGAATTTCCCCTTTATCAATGGCTTTCTGAATCAGTTTCTTACCTTCGGAAACACCTTGGGAGAAAAGCATAATGTCATTTCCTGCTTTAAAGGCCATAGCATCCAGTTCTCCTGGCTTGTATTTATTGGCGACAGCACCCATATTTAATGCATCGGTAATGATTAGACCTTTATAACCCAACTTATCTTTAAGTAATCCGGTAATGATATTTTTAGAAACTGAAGCCGGAATTCCTTTTCCTGATTCTAAACTTGGAACATATAAATGGGCAACCATTACTCCGCCAATTCCTTTATTCATCAAGGCTTTGAAGGGTGCCAGTTCTATAGTGTTAAGCCTTTCCATCGAGTGGGAAACCACAGGAAGGTCAAGGTGCGAGTCTGTACTTGTATCTCCGTGTCCCGGAAAATGTTTGATTGCAGCTAATATATTGTTATCCTGAAGACCATTTGAGTAGGATAGGGCAGAGCTGATTACATTATTCACTTCAGAGCCAAAACTTCTGTTTCCAATGATAGGATTATTAGGATTGGTATTGACATCCACTACAGGAGCAAAATCCCAGTTGATTCCCATTCTGTGGCAGTCGTCAGCAATTTTTGCTGCCATCTGATACACAAGGTTTTTATCCTGAATGGCCCCTAATGTCATGGCCCAAGGAAATTTGTGAGCTGTTGCGATTCTCTGGTATAGTCCCCATTCTGCGTCCATACCAATCATCAAAGGAACTTTAGATTTTTGCTGAAATTCGTTGACCAGATTGATTTCCCTTGCAGCATCATCCTGCATCAAGATCAAACCGCCTATTTTATCATTCGTGACAATATTTCTTACCTGGCTGATATACTCTTCTCCTCTATTGGTATATAATGCCACAATAAAAAGCTGTCCAAGTTTTTCATCCTGAGAAAGATTTTTGTAGGTTGTATCAACCCATTGCTGAGCCTTCTTCAAATCTTCTTTGGAAGTATTTTTGGGCTGATACTGGGCGTTTACCTTAGGACTTATCAATGCGGCAATAAAGAGTGAAGTATATAATAATTTCTTCATGACTTTTTTGAATAAGAACAAAAATACAATTAAAAAAGTGAGGAAAACAAAGTTTTTGAGATTTTTGGTATATGATTTGAATACGCAATATAAATAATAACTAAACTTTACTAAAAATGAAAAAAATACTTCTCTTCTTATTCCTGGGTGCTGTAGGTTTTACTGCTTATAGCTGTGATAATAGTGATGATACTGTAGTACAGGGAACAGATTACGATACCATAAACCAATCATTTGATATATCTCCTACTTTTACAAGAGTTAACGATAATCTTTACAGATGGAGTGATGATTTTAATAAGCCATTAATACA
This sequence comes from Chryseobacterium sp., assembly GCA_030146295.1. Taxonomy (GTDB): domain Bacteria; phylum Bacteroidota; class Bacteroidia; order Flavobacteriales; family Weeksellaceae; genus Chryseobacterium. The sequence goes on along the minus strand of JASLCD010000099.1, from coordinate 1,739 downwards.
ATCTGATATGGTTCTTATCTATATGCAGATTGGAATGGATGGAGATTCTCCTGTATGGAAACTCTTACCATATACTTATTATGTAGGGAATGCAAATAATGACGCTGTAGATTATATCTATGAATTCAGTAAGTATGCTGCTACCATTAATATTAATTCAAGCAATACATTTAGTTTAACAGCTAACCCATCATACTATCAGAATAAAAAATTCAGAGTTCTTATTCTTCCTGCAAACGGAACAGGAACTGGTGGTGCAAAGATGGCTAAAGGTACTGCTGTAGATTATAATGATTATAAGAGTGTAATCAAATATTATAATATCGACGAGTCTAAAATTAAGACTAAATAATTTAGAAATATCTTTTCAGTTTTTTATAATTAAAAAAGTCCCGGGAGAATATCTTCCGGGGCTTTTGATTTATTAAAGCTCGCGGAGATTTTATCACATATGGTAAGCCTTTAATGTAAGTGTATTTTTACTTAATATCATTTATCTGAACCCAAAATACCCAGAAGTTGATTTTTGGTTTGTATGAGCCGAAAAAGGGTCAATAAAAAAGCCTCAGAAATTTCTGAAGCTTTTATTTTATTTAGTTATCATTGTCATCCAGAAGATGTCCAAAGAAATCTTTTTTTGTTTGCAGATATCCTTTGCTTATTTCGTTTGCAGGAATCTGTAGCGGTACTCTGGAATTAAGGTGAATATTGCTGTCTACCACATATTTTACCTTTTCAGGATTATTGGTAAGAAGGTTGATATCTTTTACATCCAGCAGATTAAGGATTTCAATGGCTACGCCAAAATTTCTGTCGTCTGCAGGAAGTCCCAGTTCAAGATTAGCCTGTACGGTGTCTAAACCTTTTTCCTGGAGAGAATATGCCTTCAGCTTGTTGATGATCCCGATGTTTCTTCCTTCCTGACGAAGGTAGATGATCATTCCACCGTTTTCATGGGTATATTTCATTGCAGCATCCAACTGTTGGCCGCATTCGCATTTTTTTGAATGGAAAACTTCTCCGGTAATACATTCTGAATGGAAACGAACATTGACAGGCTTTGAAAAATCTGTATTTTCAGCAATGATGGCCATATGGGGCATCCAGTCGTTTTCGTTTTCGGAGAAAGCTATCATTCGGAAAGTACCGTGTTCTGTGGGAACATTGGCTTCCGCCTGAATTTTAATCATTGATCGTTCAAATTGTTTTTTTAACTTCCTGGTAAAGCATCTTCAATAACAGAGATATTGGTTTTTAAACGAACCAGATATCTGTTGAGAACTTCATCGTCATCTCTGTCAAGATTCTGTCTTAGCTTTTGAATTTTTTTGTAAGATTTTTCGAAGCTTTTAAGGGCTCTGCTCTTACCTGCAGAATTATTGGCATCAATAGCATATAAATAATTCTGAAGACTGTATTTCAAACTGGTAATCTCATCATTCAACCCATTGTTTTTAAACTTGGGAAAAGTGGAGATCATATTTGAAATTTCAGAAGCATTTACATTTTCTTTGATATTGATATTAAAATTCTTCTTTGAGCCTCTGTCGGAATCAGAACCTTTGGTATCACTATAAAAATTATTTGACAACGGGGAAAGGTTTAGCTTTTCCGTTGCGCAGGAAGATGTTAATATGATAAGTACTCCAAGAAAAATTAATCGTTTCATTTCTGTTGCCCTTTTTGATAAAGGATTGGGTTAAGACTTTCATCGTTATACATTTTCATTTGTTTGTATA
>JASLCD010000081.1 GCA_030146295.1 Chryseobacterium sp. | reverse complement strand
ATAAGTCCTTTTCCTTGCATTTTGTTATAACTACGTTAAATTAAGTCGGCAAATATAATGATTTTCTTGTATTTTATGAATTTTTAACAACAGAAATGGTTTATTTTCAGAGATATTGGTATTCTGAGTTCTATTTAAGATTTAACAATTTTTTCCTGCTATCATAATGAAGTCTTCAAAATTCGATTGGTACAGAATTTTCATTCACTATATCAACACACTAACTATCAAAATATTATGAAAAAATTACTTTTTACCATGAGTATTTTTTCTTCCTTAATTGCTAATTCTCAAAGCATTAATTTGGAAGAATTTGTGACGGGACTTACCAACCCGGTAGAGATTACGAACGCCAATGACAGTCGGCTTTTTGTTGTTCAACAGAACGGAATTATTAAAATTATTCAACCCAATGGGACAATTAATGCCACTAATTTTCTGAATATCGGTTCAAAAATTATTTTTGGTGGCGAAAGAGGTCTTCTTGGACTTGCTTTTCATCCGCAATACCCTGCCAACGGGTATTTTTTTGTGTATTATAACAACCCGGCTGGTAATATCATCGTTGCCAGATACAGTGTAAGTTCCACAGATGCTAACGTGGCTGATCCTGCTTCTGAAAAAATCCTGCTGAATATACCCAAGCCCTTCGACAATCACAATGGAGGAAGCATTCATTTTGCCCCCGACGGAAAACTCTGGATCATCACCGGAGATGGAGGAAGTGGCGGAGATCCCAATAATAATGCTCAAAATAAAAATGTATTGCTGGGAAAAATGTTGAGAATAGACGTGGATGCTACCGGACCTTACAACATTCCATCTGACAATCCTTTTGCAGGAACAGTGGACGGCGCTGACGAAATATGGGCTTATGGTCTCAGAAATGCCTGGAAGTTTTCCTTTGATCTGACTACAGGAAATGCAATGATTGCAGACGTTGGCCAGGGAGCTATAGAAGAAATCAATAAAATGCCTATTACCCAGCCTGGCTTAAACTATGGCTGGCGATGCTATGAAGGTAATACCGCCTATAATACAGCAGGGTGTGCAGCTCAGTCTACAATGACCTTCCCTATTGCTGTATACGACCACTCAGGTGGAAAATGCTCTATCACGGGCGGATATGTCTACAGAGGAACGCAATATCCATCATTGCAGGGAAAATATTTCTTCGCAGATTACTGTTCTACCCAAATTGGAATGCTGGACAGCAATAATGCCATCACATGGACGACTCCCTATTCCGGAAATAACTTTTCTACTTTCGGAGAAGATTATCAAAAAGGATTGTATGTAGCAGCAGTCAACAGCGGGAAAATTTTTAAAATATCCACAGGAACTTTAAGTACTCACGAAAATTCTTTAGCCAACATAAGAGTTTATCCTAATCCTGCTTCGAAAGAGGTTTTCATAGATGGTGTTACAGATAAAAAAGCTACTTTGGAAATAATCAGTGCGGAAGGCAGAAAAGTACTGGAAACGGATCGGATTACCAATGGCAAAGGCATCAACATTTCAGGAATAGCAGCCGGAGTATACTATATCAACCTGAAATCCGGAGAACTTAAATCTTACAGTCAGAAATTGATTATCAAATAGTAATATTTGTTATAAACGCAGACGGGACGTAAAGATTTTTAAGTTCTATGAAAATGGGTGCAAAGGCTTTTCACTAAGCAGAAAAAACTTGCTGAATACAATGTCCCTGAGAACAAAAAGATAAATCGGTATGATAAAATCTTTGCGAACATAGCGCTTAATGATAACATCAATTTAAGCAATAAAAAAAGCGGTTCAGATCTGAACCGCTTTTGTTTTTATATTGTCATAGAGAAAATCCTTGTTTCAGGTTTGTTTCTCATCATTCTCAGGTCAAAAACCATGGCCACATTTCTTGTGAAAGCTCTTCCTGGTTCTGTGATTTTAATTTCAGTTCCATTAATCTCCACCAATCCGTCATTTTCCATTTCTTTCAGCATCTCCAGGGCATTATCAAGCTCCGGAAAAGAATTGTTGATATCGAACGTTGTTTCAAGCTGACACATCAGATTCAGAATATGTCTTCTTACAATCAGGTCTTCTTCATTCAGAACGTGCCCCTTCACAACAGGAATTTCACCTTCTTCTACCATTTTCTGGTACTCTTCCACTGTCTTTACATTCTGAGCAAATGCATACCAGGAATCTGAAATAGCAGACATTCCAAGCCCAACCATCAGCTGGGTATTGCTTGAAGTATAACCCATGAAGTTTCTGTGAAGTTTTTTATGAATCAAAGACTGATACAGATCATCATGCTCAAGAGAGAAATGATCCATTCCTACTTCAATATATCCCAAGTCCTGAAGCAATCTTTTACCATCTTCATACAAACGTCGTTTTTCTTCTCCGCTTGGCAGGTCATTCTCATCAAAACCTCTCTGTCCGACTCCTTTCACCCATGGAACGTGTGCATAAGAGTAAAATGCAAGTCTGTCCGGCTTCAGCTCCATTGTTTTTCTGATCGTGTGCTCCATCGCTTCCCAATTCTGGTGCGGCAGTCCGAATACAAGATCATGGCTGATTCCTCTGTAACCGATTTCCTTTGCCCATTCTGTAACGTTTTTCACGTTTTCAAATGGCTGGATTCTGTTGATCGCTTTCTGAACTTTAGGATCGTAATCCTGCACACCAAAGCTTACTCTCCTGAAACCAAGATTGTATAAAGTCTGAAGATGTTCTTTCGTCGTATTGTTAGGATGTCCTTCAAAAGAGAATTCCGGATGTTCTGCGATGTCTACCGTTGAAAAAATCCCCTCCAGCAATGTCTTTAAATTCTCCGGGGAGAAAAACGTAGGAGTACCACCACCAAGATGTAATTCCTTCAGTTTAGGTCTTTCATTGAAAAGATCAAGATACAGTTTCCATTCTTTCAAAACACTTTCCAGATAAGGTACTTCAACGCTGTGCTGCTTCGTAATACGTTTATGACAGGCACAGAATGTACATAAAGCCTCACAGAAAGGCAAATGTATATAAATAGAAATCCCCTCCTCTGCATTACTTTCATGAAAAGATCTGATTACAGTTTCCTTCCATTTTTCCGGTGAAAATGTTGATTCATCCCAATACGGAACGGTAGGATAAGAAGTGTAACGCGGTCCTGGAATATTGTACTTATCGATTAAAGAGTTCATCTTGAAAATTAAAATTTTATACGGGCATGAAATTTAGCATCATTACAATTTCATCTTACAAAATTAACCATTAGTTATGAATATTAACCTATGAATTATATTAGGTTCTATTTTATAATGAGTCTAAATACGTATGATCAGGCTTTTGGCAAATAGTGATAAATTCTATATGTTATATTTAAAATTTTAATTTCATTACTGTAATTCTGTCTTTTCCTGCAAAAACAATTCTATTTTTATCAATCCATTCACCAACGAAAAATCCTTTTTCATCAGAAATCTTTTTCCAGGTCTTCCCAAAATCTGAGGAATAGCTGATGTGCTTGTCCCCTACAGCAATAATCTCTTTTCCTTTTGACCCGGGTTTAATTTTCACACAGGTTGTGTATCCGGCATTCTTTCCTGAGGCCTGAATCTGCCAGGTTTCTCCACCGTCATGAGTGGTTGCGATATTATTGACATTAGCGTCTTGTTTTGTATAATCTCCTCCGGCAGCAATTCCAAAACGATCATCAAAAAAATCTATAGAGTACATTCCCTGTGATGATTCGCCCTGTACAAAAGGAGTGTTGAAAACTTCAAACTTTTCATCTTTCAGGTTCATTCTTAGAATTCTTGAAGCTTTACCTCCGGTTGCAATCCAAAGATATTTTTTAGTTGATGAAATATTGGTATTACTGGCAGCAAAAGCGGCTTCCCCTTCATTCAGTGACACATTATTTTTAAACATGCTCCACTTCCCGTTTTTATACACAGCCAGTTTCAACAGATGATCTTTATCTGCATCACTGAAGGTAAAAGCAAGTTTATCATTCACAAAGTGTAGAGCATCATAAAAAGCTGTTTTTGCAGTGTCTCTAAAGACAATCTGTGATTTCAGATCTTTTTTATCGATTGTAAAAAACCGGGCAGGGCTTTCAATATTGACAGCATAAAAAGACGTTTTATCCTGTGCAAGCGTTCTGAACTGAAGCTTATCTTCGGAAAGCTTTATCTGCTTCTGATTGTTATAATTTTTAAGATCTACAAACCCGAACTTTGAGTCTGTACCACTATACCATACCTTGCTGTCAAATAATTCCAGCGCTCTGATACTGATCTTATCATTAAGAATAGTTTCAAGGCTTTCCACTTGTTGAGAAAATGCTGTAAGCCCCATCGACAAGCATAAAATGGAGAAAATCTTTTTCATATTTAGGAAGATAAAAAAAACCGCCGAAGCGGTTTATATTGTTATTATTCTGCGTCCTGATATTTTTCAGGATTATTAAGTTTACTATTTGATTTTCCGTAAAGGAAATATACCAAGCCTCCTAAGAATAACCATACAGCAGAAAGTTCCAATGCATGAGCACTTAAGTTAAATATCAAATAAATATTGATAAATACTCCCAATGCTACCACTATTTTATAAGCAGGAACTTTGAATGGTCGGATCAAATTAGGTTCTTTTTTTCTCATCACCCAAACGGCAATACAAACCAGTGTAAATGCAAACAGGGTTCCGAAACTTGTCATATCCGCCAATGTTGAAATTGGAGTAAATGCTGCGATGAAAGCCACTACAACCCCCAACAGAATAATTCCTTTGTAAGGTGTTTTTGTTTTTGGGTGAAGCTGACCGAAGAATCCAGGAATCAATCCGTCTTTTGCCATACCGATAAAGATTCTTGACTGTCCCATCATCATTACCATTACTACAGAGATTAATCCTACTGTTGCAGCGATGGTAACTATATTACTTGCCCAGTGTTTTCCTGCAATTTCAAATGCATAGGCTACAGGTGCTTTAATGGCATCAGGATATTTTCCTTCCGGATTAAAGTCTGTATAATGCATCATCCCTGTTAATACAAGCGATACGCAAATGTAAAGTGCTGTACATACCAATAGTGATGCAATAATAGCGAAAGGAACATCTTTTTTAGGATTAATAGCCTCTCCAGCCTGTGTAGAAACGGCATCAAAACCAATATAAGCAAAGAAAATAGCGGCGGCTCCGGAAATAATTCCTTTAATACCATAGGCGGAAACCAGATCTCCTTCAGAGTTTTTTATCTGTACCTGATCCGGAATAAAAGGTTTCCAGTTTTTAACACCATCTACAGCGTTGTAAAGATCAGTATTAGAAAAAATAATATATACTCCTGCAATAATTACAAAGATAACGGCAGAAGTTTTCATCAAAACAATCAGGTTATTGGCCCCTGCTGCTTCTTTAGTTCCTTTTACCAATAATGCAGTAATTAAAAGAACAAGAATGAATGCCGGCAGGTTCATTGAAAAACCATCTCCTGTATAACTGGCAGGATCTGATGTAAGATAGGCCGGTAAATGAATATTAAAGATTTTCAAAAATTTGTTAAAATATCCGGACCAACTCACGGATACGGCCATACTCGCCATGGCATATTCGAGGATGAGACACCATCCCATGGCCCATGCAAAAATTTCTCCTACTGTTCCATATGCATAAGCATAAGCTGAACCCTCTACAGGAATAATGGATGCAAACTCTGCATAGCATAATGCAGCAAAAACGCAGGCAATACCTGCTATAATAAAGGAAATGGCAAGTGCTGGTCCTGCGTGATAATAGGCTCCTGTTCCAGTAAGAACAAAGATTCCACCTCCAATGATAGCACCCACTCCAATTGCTGTTAAACTCCATTTTCCCAGGACTTTTTTCAGCTCACTTTTCTTCATATCTGCCTCATAGGCACTTAGTGGCTTTTTAACCCAAATTTTCGACATGTTTTTTTATTTATTAAGGATTTACGAAAATATAAAAAATTTAG
>JASLCD010000027.1 GCA_030146295.1 Chryseobacterium sp. | reverse complement strand
ATCATTTTGCAAAAGTACAAATTAGATTTCAGATTTCGGAAGACAAATTTCAGTCTTTCAGAGAGTTTTGAATGTAATTTTCCAAAGGCTTCGGAAACGATTTTTCGTGGGAACCTTCAAGATCTGTAATCAGGTATTGATTTTCAGCGATAAAATCATTCCATCTTTTTTCTGAAGTGATTTCAACATTCAATATTTCAATGCTTAAATTCTTATGGGTCAGTTTGTGAGTTACTGTTTTTGAACCTGTAATAAAAGCTTCCATATCCGTAGGAATCGCTGTGGGAAACTCAAATAATTTCTTCCAGATGAAATCTTCTGCTCTCTGACGGATCAGAAATTGTCCGTTTCTGTGAACAAAATAATAAGTCAAGGCAAGATCTTCTGCTTTTACTTTTTTCGTTTTCACAGGATAATCTGAAATTTTCTGCATAGAAAATGCAAGGCAGTCTTCATTCAGAGGACATTCTCCACACAATGGGTTTTTGGGTTTGCAGATCTCCGACCCTATATCCATCATTGCCTGATTAAAATCTCCAACATTTTCCGGCATAACCAAGGCTGCCAGCTCAGAAAAGTAGGTAAAAGCTCTTGAATTTGAAATATCAAAATCATCAGCAAAAAGACGGCTTAGAACACGGTAAAAATTCCCGTCAACAGCAGGCATTCTGCCACCGAAACAAATACTTGAAACAGCTGCAGCAGTATATTTCCCTACTCCTCTTAAGGTTAAAATTTCTTCGTACTGATGAGGAAAGACTCCCTGATAATCATCCATGATCTGCCGGGCAGCTTTATGAATATTAATAGCTCTGGAATAGTATCCTAATCCTTTCCAATACAACAAAACTTCATCTTCTTCAGCTTCTGCCAAAGTTTTTACATCGGGAAATCTTTTAATAAAATTATTGTAATGATTCAACCCCTGATTGATCCTTGTCTGCTGAAATACAATTTCGCAGATCCAGATTTTATATGGATCTTTTGTCTGTCTGAAAGGCAAATCTCTTGCATTATTGCTATACCATCCCAGAATTTTGCTGCCAATGTGTAGAAAATCTGAATTTCTGCTGTCCTTCTCCAAAAATTTTTGTTTTGCTTTTTATGAGATACCCCATACACTTAGATTACGGAGTATTTTCGATGGACAAAGATAAAATTTATTTATCAGCTTTCACAGAATAAACGGGAGCAGCTTTCAGCCACTGATAATTAAGGTTTCTGTCTTTCTTTAAAAATCGGTATCCTTCCAGTTTTTTCAGGTAAACATACATAGAATCCGTATTTTTTATCTTTAATTTATATTGGGATAAAAATAGCATAGGCATTTCTACGACGGAATCTCTTACTGTTTTTAATACTTTTCCAGATCTTACTTTATAAAGGTAGAATGATTTTCCACGGCCTTTTGAACTGTCTGCCAGCTTTACGTCTGAACTTGCAATGACCAGTTCACTGCCATCAAAGCATTCATCTTTATTCATGATGTAGGCCTTTCCTTCCTGACGTTCATCTGCAAAGAGATCATTTTCGTATTGGCCGGGGCTTTGGTATTTCTTTTCACAGCTTATCAAAAGTACCATCAATATAGCGGGTAAGCCAATGATAAGTTTCTTATTCATATTAAATTTCATAGGTGTTGGTTGAAAAAAAACCGATGTAAAATTGCATCGGTTTTTGTTATGTAAAGTAGGTTGATATTACTCCTGAGTGTATTCTGCATCCCATTCGTTACCATCATCTCCCTTGTGTCCGTCAAGTTTAATAACGAAACTTTTTGTAGGGAAATAAGGGGTCATACGGATATCCAGCCATACTCTGTCTTTGTTTACTCTATCCTGCTCGAAACGAACAATTTTGAATTTTTCGATCAATTTGTCCGGTCCTTTGATATTGTCAAGGAATGTTACAATCTGTCTTCTCAAATCGTCTTCGTTTTTAGCATTCCAGTTTTCAAAAGCTCTTCTGTTCAGGAAGTCCAGCAGTACTTTGGTTACATAATCGAATACACGAACTACAGAATATGTCTGAAGCCCGATATTGTCTCCTGTAAATAATGTTTTCGCGGAGAAAGCCATAATTTTCCCGTACTCGTTGACCATAGGTACAAGACCCATTTTTTCCAACTGAGAAATTTCACTTTTCTTCAATTCAAATTTTACAGCATCTACTTCGTTGATGTTACCATGTTTTTTACCTGCTGCTACCTGAGACATCAGGGTTTTATGGATTTTTCCTGCTAATGAAGTGGAAGGTGGAAGCTCTACGTTTTCCTCTTCACCTACTTCTTCAGCTTTACCACGTCCTACCAGCCAGTTACACGTCATAATAACGTTACTTCTGTGAAGCTCTCCTCCTGTAAGGTTTGCAGAGTGGAATAAGTCTACTACGTCATCCGGCTTATCAAGGTTGGCGAAGTCTGTAACCATCATTACTTTGTTTTCGTTACAGATTTTTGCCCATTTCTCGATTACCTTGTTTGATCCTAAATATCCTGGTATTGCAAGGATTGAATAGTTATCTCTAAGGTCAAGACGGTCGTAATAGTTTTTGAATTCTTCTGAGATCGCATCAATGAACAAAGGGTTATCCAGATCGGAAACCTGCTCAAGGCTTGCATTTACGATACTTACGTTGTCCACTTTATCCAATTCTGTGTTTTTGTAGAATTGAGCTACTGTTCTGTAGTTGGTTTCCAGCAAACGAACGGTATCCAGTGTATTTTTTAAGTTTGTCTTTAAATTTTTGTCGGCCTGTTGTGCTTTTGTTTTGCATGTTTCAGCCATTTTATCTGCAGTTTCATTTCCTTCCAGAAGGCTTACCCAAAGGTTGATTTTCTGAAGGAGTTCTTTTCTTTCATCTGCTTTATTACCGTCATTCAGGAAGATTTCTTTTCTTGCCTTTCTTGTTGGGTTCATATTGGCAATACCGTCTACAACGGATTCAACAAAGCCAAATCCTCCCATTTTATTGAGCTCTGCAAGCGGGTTGCCCTTCGGTTGTCCGGAGTGTTGCTGCTGCCCCTGCTGCTGGCTTTCTTGTGCCTGTAATTTGCTATCCATGATTTAATGTAAGTCTTTAATTATTTTTCAAGTTCTTGTGCCACATCTTTCAATACCTCTATGAACGCCGCTCTTGTCTGATCGTTCTCCAGCATATTGCGTAGAATTTTGTTTGTTTTCAGCTGGCGCACTATTTTATTGTACTGCTCCTGCTCCATGCTCAGCTGCTGCAGATAATCTGACTTCTGAGTAAGGCTTTTAGGGGTAAAGTCTCCAAGGTTTTGAAAACGGAATTCTTCTTCTACCACTCCTCCGTCTTCTGTTTCGTGCTGTACCGATATTGAAGGCTGAAAATGTTTGAAAACGTCTTCCACTGTTTTTAATCCTGTTACGATTTCAGGGGTATAAGACTCGTCTGTTGTAAGTTGGCTTACTATCAGTGATTTATTTTCCTGTATTTCCTGAATAGCTTCATTAGCGTCTACTTTTACTTCGTTTCCGCCAACACCATAATTAAACATTGCCATATTATTATTATTTTGAGATTTCTTATTTTGGTTTGGATCTGTCTCTGAGTAATTTACAGATGAATCAAATAAATTACCAATCCAGTGTTTAAATTTAAAAAAAAACTGTAACATAAAAAATTTTACTAAGATTTTTCTTGGATCATTTCAGTTTATCCACATATATTTAACATAAAATCACCATATTACGATATCACTAAGCTATGAAAAAATAAATAAAATCTTTCGATAAAAAAAATAATTTTTTTGTTCGTTCCCCTCTTATCAAGGTGAGTGTTAAAATAAGAATTCTTCAGACTTTAAAAAAAATATTCTTTATATTTAAGGAAAGAGAACCGTGTCATGAAAGATGTAAAAATAGCATTTAGGAAACCAATATTTCCAGTTTCAGAAGCATTACAACACTATTTGGAAAAATATAACAGAACAACCCAGATTAAGTTTCTGTATGAAGACCTTCTGAGATTTAGTGATAGTGTGAGTATTCTGGATAAAGACGGAAAAGATACCTTATGGCTTGGAGTATTATATTCTGAATATGAGTTTAAAGAGATAGAGGCTAATTTAAATAAGATTTACACACTTCTTCATTCTGATGGAGATATTGCTACTTTACCTTATCTGAAGGTGGATACAATTGACTTCTGCACGTTCGGAAACTCTAAACCTTTTCGGGTTCGGGTAAGAAATATACTTAATGATAACTATACTTATTTTTACATCAAACAGGCGGATGCTTCCCGAATATTTGGTCTGGAACTTGAAGATCTGCTTTCTCCCAACCGAATTAATTTTCTGGTTTACAAAAATACTTTGATCGAAGAGCATATTTTAGGAATTCCCGGAGATGTTTTCATAAAAAATCATCTCTTCAATTGTACGGAACTGGAAAAAGCACAGATTTCCAAAGAATTTGTAAAATTCAATGAGCGCTGCCTCATCGGGCTTCTGGGTGATATGCGCTCTTATAATTATGTTGTTATTCCAATACATGATTTCGACCAGGTTATTTACAGAATTCGTCCTATTGATTTTGATCAGCAGACTTATGAGGGAAATCTGAAGGTCTACCTTCCACAGTATTTCAAAGAGAACAGTCTAATGGTCAATATGGTGCTGGAGAAACTGAAACCGAGTTCCATAGAGCAATACCGAAAGGAAGTACGTTCACAAATTGTAAAAAGAGTCACCAGCAGCAAAAACAGATTTGATGAACTGATTGCTATCATGAAAAAAGATAATATCGCACCGGAAGCCAATGTTACAGAGCTAAAGACGGCTTTACAAAAACTCACCTACGATGTCAATTTCAAATATTGTAAAAGCATGGGAGAGATCATAGAAACCGGGATAAAGTTTGTTATCCGGAATTATAAGAAAGAATATTAAAAAAAAGAATCCGCCTCAACTCAACGTGAGGCGGATTCTTTTTCTAACAATTTCAAGGTAAAATTACCAGATTTTTATTCTGTCCTGAGGAGCTTTATACAATTTGTCTCCTTGTTTGATATCAAATGCTTTGATGAATGAATCCTGGTTTACCAGTGGTCCAAAAGCTCTGAACATTCCCGGAGAGTGCGGATCTGTTTTCACCTGATTGATCATGTACTGATCTGTTGCTTTTGTTCTCCAAACAGTCGCCCAGCTCATAAAGAATCTCTGATCCTGAGTAAATCCGCTGATCTTCCCTGGATTTCCTTTGTCTTTTAAATACATCTGAAGGGCATCGTAAGCAACAGCTACTCCACCTAAGTCACCGATATTTTCACCACTTGTGAATTTACCGTTTACAAAGCTTCCTTTTACAGGCTCATACGCGCTGTACTGAGCGGCTAGCTGACCTACTTTTGCATCAAAGTTTTTACGGTCTGCATCGGTCCACCAGTTGTTAAGGTTACCATCACCATCGAAACGGGAACCACTGTCATCAAATCCGTGAGAAATTTCATGACCGATAACAGCTCCGATACCTCCGAAGTTCACCGCTGCATCCGCTTTAGGATTGTAGAAAGGAGGCTGAAGGATTGCTGCAGGGAATACAATCTCGTTGTTTGATCCGCTGTAGTAAGCATTTACAGTTTGCGGAGACATTCCCCATTCTGTTTTGTCAACAGGTTTCCCTACTTTATCTAAGCTTCTCTGGTATTGCCATGCAGCTACATTCTGAAGGTTAGAATATAAAGTTGCTCCCTGTTTTGGAGATTCTACTTTCAATTGTGTATAATCTTTCCATTTGTCTGGGTAAGCAATTTTTACTGTAAACTTGGATAGTTTTTCCTGAGCTTTCACTTTCGTTTCAGGAGACATCCAGTCTATATTGGCGATATGGGTTTTGAATGATTTTAAAAGATAATCAATATAGGTTTCCATCTGCTTTTTAGCTTCAGGAGTAAAGTATTTGTCTACATACAGTTTACCGAAAGCTTCTCCAAGAACACCGTTAACAAGAGAAAGTCCTCTTTTGTTCATTGGACGCTGTTCTTTCTGTCCCTGTAAATATTTCGCATAGAAATCGAATCTGATCTGCTCCAGGCTGTCATTCAGATTGCTTGCGTTTCCGTTGATGATATGATATTTCAGATAGTCTTTCAGTAAAGGAAGGTTTTTCTGTGTAATGAACTGATCCATGTTCTGGTAATACTTCAGTTCTCCAATGATTACCCTGTCTGTGTTTACGCCTGCATCCTTAAGATATTTTGCAAGGTCAACATTTTTTACAAGACCTGATAGTTCTGATACATTTTTAGGGTTGTATCTTAAGTTGGCATCTCTGTTCTGCTCAAGAGTCAATAAATAATTGGCAAGCTGCTTTTCAAAGTCTACTACATTCTGTGCAGCCTGAGTAGAGTTTTTATATCCTAACACTCCGAATAGTTTTCCAACGTAAGTCTGGTATTCTGCAAGGGTTTTAGTATTTGCTTCGTTTACTTTCTGGTAATAGTCTCTTCCAAGACCAAGATCCGGACCTCCAAGATATACTGCATTCATATTGGAATTTTTCATGTCAGCACCTACTCTCCATCCGTAGAAAGAGTTGTCGCCTAATTTTGTAGCTTCCAAAAGGTATTTCTGAAGATCATTAACGTTTTTAACAGCATCTACTTTAGCAAGATCAGCTTTGATAGGTGCAAGACCTTCTGCATTTCTCTTATTGGTGTCCATAAAAGAAGCATAAAGATTCTGAATTTTCTGCCCTTCAGATCCGGCAGGATATGATTCGGTAAGAATTTTGTTTAGGATATCTAATGAAGCATCATCCACATTTTCTCTCAAAGCATTGAAAGATCCCCAGTTTGCTTTATCGGAAGGAATCTGAGTAGTTTTCACCCAATTTCCGTTCACGTAGCTAAAAAAGTCATCCTGCGGACGGACACTGGTATCCATATACGATAAATTGATTCCCTCTTCTTTTGCTTCTTCTTTTACCGGCTCAGCAACTTTTGCTGTAGCTTCAGTTTTATTCTCTGTCCCCGCAGTCTTTGCTGCACCACACGAATTGAGAAATACAATACCTGAAAGGGCAAGTATTCCAATATTTAGCTTTTTCATTAAAGATAATTTTTGATTTTACACAAACTTATCAAATATACAAACTTTAATGATATGTGATGAATGATATTAATATATAAGTGAAGATTGAGAATTTAGGGGTTAATGTTTAAAGTTAATAGACCACCCCGTCAAAAATTCTTGAAATTTTTGCCACCCCTCCAGTGGAAGGGAATGATGGAAGCCGTTAGTTCTAAGTTCCTCCTTCAATCCCTAATTCCTATTACCTATTACCTCTCATCTTCTACCTAATCCCTGCCTCCTAAAAAAACAAAACCGCTCATTACTGAGCGGTTGTTATTATTACCAGATTTTGATTCTGTCTTCCGGAGCTTTATATAATTTATCTCCTTTCTTCACGTCAAATGCTTTATAGAAGGCATCCACGTTGATCACAGGACCAAAACTTCTGAAATATCCCGGCGAGTGCGGGTCCGTTTTCACCTGATTGATCATGTATTTTTCACTTGACAATGTTCTCCAAACCGTTGCCCAGCTTAAGAAGAATCTCTGATCCTGAGAGAATCCACTGATTTTCCCTGGATTTCCTTTATCTTTTAAATACATCTGAAGCGCATCGTAAGCGATGTTTACTCCTCCTAAGTCAGCGATGTTTTCACCGTTTGTGAAAGTACCGTTTACAAATGTTCCTTTTACAGGCTCATATTTGTCATACTGAGAAGCAAGCGCTTTTGTAGCTTTTTCAAAATTAGCTTTATCTTCCGGAGTCCACCAGTCTACTAAGTTACCGTCAGCATCAAACTGAGCTCCTGAATCATCAAACCCGTGGCTCATTTCGTGACCGATAACAGCACCGATACCTCCGAAGTTTACAGCTGCATCAGCTTTAGGGTTAAAGAATGGCGGCTGAAGGATCGCTGCCGGGAATACAATCTCGTTGTTTACCGGGTTATAGTAAGCGTTAACCGTTTGCGGAGTCATTCCCCACTCTGATTTATCAACCGGCTTACCAATTTTTGCAAGATCTTTATTGTACTGCCATTCACCGATATTCTGAAGGTTTTGATATAGGTTTCCACCTTTTGCTTCAGAAATGATATTGAGTTTTGAATAGTCTTTCCACTTGTCAGGATAAGCAACTTTTACTGTAAACTTGTTCAGTTTCTGCATTGCTTTTTCCTTGGTAGTAGCAGACATCCAAGCTAAGTTATTGATGTGTACGGCAAAACTTTTCTTTAAATAGTCAATTAATTCTACCATCTGAGCTTTTGCTTCAGCCGGGAAGTATTTCTCAACATATAATTTTCCGAAAGCTTCACCCAGGTTTCTGTTGATCAGCTCAAATCCTCTTTTATTAAGAGCTCTTTGCTCCTGCTGACCTCTCAGGTATTTTCCGAAGAAAGCAAACTTCATATCACCAAGCTTTTCGCTCAGGTAAGAAGCACTTCCATTGATCATGTGGAATTTCAGATAATCCTTGATTACAGGAAGATTCTGAGCATTCACAAGTTTATCGAAGTTTTTATAATATCCCAGTTCACTGATGATCACTTTATCTGTACTTACTCCTACATTTTTAAGATAAGCAGGAATATCAACACCTTTTACCAGAGTTGAAAGCTCAGCCATCGTCTGAGGGTTGTACTGAAGGGTATTATCACGGCTCTGCTCATTCGTCAGATAAGTGTTTGCGATACTTTTTTCATAGTTAACGATACCTTTTGCTGCTTCATCAGCATTTTTGTATCCTAATTCTTTCAGCATTGAAGCTACATATTTCTGATACTCAGCAATAGCTTCAGTATTTTTTTCATTTACTTTCTGATAGTAATCTCTTCCTAGCCCTAAAGATGCATTTCCTAAATAGACAGCATTCATTTTAGAGTCTTTAAGATCTGCATCAACTCCCCATCCGTAAAAAACATTTTCACCTTCTTTAGTTACAGATGTAAGATAAGTCTGAAGGTCAGCCATATTTTTAATAGCATCAATTTTATTCAGATTTACCTGGATAGGTTTGATTCCGTCTGCATTTCTCTTCTGCATGTTCATGTAAGTAGCATACAGATCCTGAATCTTTTTCCCTTCGCTTCCGTCTGCAAATTTATCTTTCAGAAGAGAGTTCAGGATTGTCATGGAATTGTTATCCGTATCCTCAGCAAGTTTGTTGAAGCTTCCCCAAGTTGGTTTATCCGATGGAATTTTGGCAGTTTTCATCCAAGTTCCACTCACATAGTTGTAAAAATCATCCTGAGGACGCACCGAAGTGTCCATCAAGCTAAGGTCTAAACCTTTGTCTGTGTTGTTCACTGCTACTTTAGCAGCTTTAGCTTGTGCGCTCATCGTAGTCTGAGTGCAGATCCCTGCTATTAAAAACAAAGAAAGCGTTATTTTTTTCATTATGATAACAATTTTTAGAATATGTATGATTTATTTCTTATTTGTTACGTTGCAAGGAAACAAATTTAAACAAATAACATCATAGCATGATAAGAATTTATAAAAGATGGAAGCTTGGAGAAGAAAGCCGGAAGGTATGACAATCATACAATAACTTCCAGCCTTATTCTTCCAGCTTCTTAAGAAGTTGCTATCTCTTTTACATTCCCGGTTCTTTTCAGGAATCCCCAGGACTGCATTTCGCCTTTCAATGCTTTTCTTAAACTTTTAAACAATACAATATACATCAGCCATCTATACCCGAATCTCTGTGGAATAATATACAGGAGACTGGTTAATTTTTCCCGCTGTATGATGAATGCCACTAATGCTAAAGAAGCATCCACCAGAAGAAAGATCAGGTAATAGGTCAATATTTTATCTCCATTTCCGGACAGAATTCCGAAGAACATAATCACATCTGCCAACGGTGAGAAAAATGGAATAATATATTGGAATAATAAAATATTCGGCATTGCCCAAAGTCCCAATCCTTTATATTTGGGGTTAAGGAAAGTCTGTTTCTGTTTCCAGAACATCTGCATGATTCCGTAGGTCCATCGGAAACGTTGTTTTAAAAACTGTTTCACGGTCTCCGGAGCTTCTGTTACTGCAACCGCTCTGTTTTCATTGGCTACCGTATATCCTGCTTTCAATATTTTCACAGTAATATCACAATCTTCTGCTAAAGTATCGGATGAATAGCCACCAGCCTCAATAATCACAGATCTTTTGAATGCTCCGATAGCTCCCGGAATTACGGTAATTGCATTGATGTGAGCATACGCCAGTCTGTCAAAATTCTGACTTGTTGTATATTCTATAGCCTGCCATCTGGTGAGCCAGTTGACTTTGTTTCCAACTTTCACATTTCCGGCTACAGCAGCAATTTTTTCTTCCGGATCTGAATTTAAAAATCTTGCAATCAGATATTTTACGGCATCCTGCTGCAGTTTGGTATCCGCATCAATACATACTACATATTCTGCGTCTGTTTCTGAGATTCCGAAGTTTAGGGCAGTTGCTTTTCCTCCGTTTCTTTTGGTGAAAATTTTCAGGTTCGGATGATCGGGAAAAGCGGCTTTTGCTTTTTCATACGTAGAGTCTTTACTTCCGTCATCTACCATGATGATATCGAAATTCGGATATGTTTGTTTCAACAGGTTCTGGAGGGAAGAAATAATGTTCACTTCTTCATTATAAGCAGGTACGATAATGGAAACCTTCGGATAGGACTCCAGAACCGGGAACTCACTCAGTTTTTTCTCTTTTTCTCTTTCCTTGAAGGCCCAGTAAGCCATCAGCAATAGTCTGATTAACCCTAAAACAATAAAAATAGTAAATAATGCCACCAAAAAATGGCTTACTCCATAGATCACGGTAGCTAACACGAGGTTCAGCTGCATGATATAATAAGATCTTGTTTTCGGAACTTCAGGCATCAGTTCGCTTCTTGTTTTATGCAGAATACTGGTCAGATTTGTAAAATGATAGCCTTGTTTCTGAAGGGTCGGAATCAGAATTTTCAATGCTTTTACCGTTTCTTCTCTGGTATCACCTCCGGCATCATGAAGAAGAATGATATTTCCTCTCTGCTGTTTGATACCAGCCATTACCCGTTTTACGATCTCATCAGCTTTTATTCCGGGCTGCCAGTCTTCCGGGTCAATATTTTCTCCGATATCCAGATAATTCTGCTGTCTTGCCAGTGCTACCGGAATAATCTCTTCCGAAGTAGTGGGCTCCGAATCGGCATTATATGGTGCTCTGAAAAGAATGGTACTGTGTCCGGTTATACATTCAATCAGTAGTCTTGTCAGTTTCATTTCCAGCAAAGCTCTTTCCGGACTTACTTTCGCCACATTTTCATGGGTGAATGTATGGTTTCCTATCTCGTGCCCTTCTCTGTAAATTCTTTTTACAAGCGGAAGGTTTTTTTCTGCATTTAATCCTACTAAGAAGAATGCTGCCGGAACGTGGTATTTGGACAGTACATCCAACACCTGCGGAGTGTATGTTTCATCAGGACCGTCATCAAAAGTAAGTACGAGCTCTTTTTGCGGAGCACTTCCGTATTTTTTTACTTCGTAAGAACTTGGATAGGTAATATAATTTTCGTCTGTAATAATTTTTTCCTTAGGATCAATTTCCAGTGCTATTTTTCCGTCATGAGGGGTATTCAGAACATCCAGTACTTCTCCGTCTCCGATATAATCTACCATGGTCTGCCCTTTTACATTTTCCAGCGTTTTTAAATTCAGCTTGGAAAGGCCGGCAAACGTAAGATCTTTATCATAGAAATTCCACACTCTGCTGTCTTCACTTCCCAGTCTCCAAAGCGCAGTTCCTGCCAAAGGATATTCTGAGGAGAAACGCATTGTATTGAAAATAGAAGCGGCGTCATTAAAAAATACGGTGTGTGTGAAGTTTTTAGAATCGGTGTAGGAATAATTTAAGTTAAAGGTATTATCATTAAAATCAATAACAGCTTTGCTGGCACTGGCTTTTGTAATGGCCTGCATGTAGGTAACAGAAGTATTATCATCCTTGTTGGAACTCCAGTCATATCCATAAGCTCCCAACCCCAGAATAATTTTGTGCGGAGCGGTTTGTTTTACGATTTTACCCGTCTGTTCCTCTATCCATTTCTGAGAAGAAACGGGTCCTGCATCACTTCCTGCGGAATATTCATCATAAGCCATCAGTACAAAGTAGTCTACATAAGGATCCAGTCTCGGGATATTATAATCATCATTATCCGTCATGATATCCATAGTCACCAATAATTGATTCTTTTTGAAGGTTTCAGAAAGCTCTTTCATAAAGGCAATCAGGTTTTCATCAGAATCCAGATTCATATCCTCAAAGTCAATATTGATTCCTTTGAAATGATATTTTTTACATTGCTGGGTGATATTTTGGATCAGGTGTGTTCTTTTCTGTGGATCATTAAGAACTTTTACCAGTCCCTCAGAACGGAATTCTCTGTCCGAGTTGTTGCTCAGCATCGGCATAGCTGCCACCCCTGTTCTTTTGATTACTTTATACCCTTCAGGATCTACATTGGTTTTCAGGTCTCCAGTTTTAGGATCCAGGAAAAACCATTCCGGAAAAACAAGGTTGACATGTCTGATATTTCTTTTCAGAGACATCAGTGATTGTGGATCCCAGGCTACATAAAATGCAGATCGGATACCTCCGGGAAATTGCGCCCAGTTCCGGTTTTGATTTCTATATCTTTCGGCTCTTGCTTCTGTAATTTTGTCAAGACTGGTATGGATATTTTTTTCAGAAATGAAACTTCTGAAACCTTTATATTCTTTGGAAATTTTATTCTCCTGAAGGTAAGGTTTGTTAGCTGTAATTACAGCTTTATAATCCTCTTTAAAAGGGATTTTAGGACTTCTGTCCAGGGTCATCATCAGCCCTAAAGCAAGCAAAAGGAGTATTCCTACAAAGATAAAAATACGGCTTCCCCACTGTACACTTTTCCAGCGTTTCTTACTGTTGGTCTGAAAAATCTGTTTGGAATTTTCCACGATTTTAAAATTTTAATGAATGGTTTTCAAAAAGTGTGAAAAACTATATTAAAATTAATTAAAAAAAAATTAAAAAGAAAAGATCTTCATTTAACTATTGATAAGAAGGCTCACAAGATCCTGAATTACCTTTTGGGAAACAAAATCCATGAAATCTACTCTTTCCAGATGCGGCATATATAATTTGGAGGTTACTTCATTATCATTAATCCTGATCGTGTAGTAGACCGTTCCTATATCTTTACCATCTTCTCCTTTTCCGGGGCCGGCAACACCTGTTGTAGAAAGAGAAATATGGGTTTCGAACAATTCCTGGCAGCCTCTGGCCATTTCACGGGCTACCTCTTCGCTTACCACGGTAAACTGATCCACCGTTTCTCTTGAAACATTTAAAATTTTAATCTTCTTTTCTGTTGCGTAGGCTACCATCCCGCCAAGGAAATATTTTGAACTGCCGGAAACAGAAGTGATCATTTTTGCCAGTTCACCTCCTGTACAGCTTTCTGCTGTGGAGATTGTCAAGTTTCTTTCGGTAAGCATTTCTGCCAGAATATTTTCGATTTTATCCTCAGATACAGCAATCACATGTCCTTCTACCAATGGAAGTAATTTCTCAATTTCCACTTCTGTTCTTTGTTTCAGCTGTTCCTCATTATCTCCGGAGGCTGTCAGACGAAGCTTTACACGGGTTCCTACGGGAAGATAAGACAAAGAGATATTTTCCGGAAGGGCCAGTTCCCAGTCTTCAATGGTGTCTGCGAGGATACTCTCAGGAATTCCTACAACAGAAACAATTCTGGTATGAATATAACGAAGGCTGAATCTTTGTTGTAAATAAGGAATAATCTGATCTTTGATAAGAGGTTTTACCTCATAAGGAACACCCGGAAGGCTGTAACTCAATTTTCCGTTCTGCTCCATCATCATGCATGGTGCTGTCCCGTAATGATTCTGAAAAACAATGGATTTGGTAGGAACAAAAGCCTGCTCTTTATTTCTCTCAAGAATATCGGCACGCCCTCTTCTTTCCATATAGCCTTTAAGATGGTTGAAAGTTACCTCATCCAGAGCAATTTCATCATTGAAAAACTCAGCCAGTGCTTTTTTTGTTTTATCATCTCTGGTAGGCCCCAGCCCTCCTGTTGTAATGACCAGGTCACCTGTTTCAAAAGCAACTTTCAGTGCTTCTTTGATGGTTTCAATTTCGTCTGAGATCGTAAGAATCTGGGTAACTTTTATCCCTATATTTTTAAGTTCAGTAGCAATAAAATTAGAATTGGTATCTACCGTATTTCCGGAAAGGATTTCATCTCCGATAGTAATCAGAACAGCTTTTTCCATATGTTTTTTGTTGAAAAAAATTCTATGCAAATGACGGAAAATTCTGTGGCTGCAGCAATATAAATTGATTTTTTCTATTTTTGACGAAATTTATTTAAAATTACAATACAAATTATGTCTAAATATGATGATGCTTCATGGCATTATGGTGGTGATTTTCCTGAGGGACTTCCTCAGAAAAACGGAGCAACGCATACAGGAATGTTCCTGAACTGGTGTATTCAGAACGATCTGATTTCTGATGAACTGAAAGAAGATGCTAAAGAGGAAATTGAAAAAGTAAAACGAAGAGAAATCACTGGTGCAGAATTCATTATGGATTCCTGCGACGGAAAATTTTCTGAGTACGACCTGAATGAACTGGGGAATCTTTTTGCCAAGGATTATTATGCAGACGATACCGATTTCGGAAACAGGTACAGTTCTTTTGCAGACGATTATGTCAATATTTTTGATGCTAAAGCAGAGGAAAAAGACTATCAGTACGAAACCTTCTACCACATAGAAGATACCTATGAAAACTATGACCTGATGAAACAGGTTATTGATCACCGTTTTGAGGAATGGAAAGAGTATATTAAAAACTAAAGAGAGAGGGCAATTTTGCAAATCACTGAAGCCTATCGGCCTTTTGCGGTTTTGCCCTTTTACCTTTTTTTATTGATTATGCTTTACCCAGATCAGTTCATTGGTATCATAACCGATTTTTTTTGCTTTTTGAAGGAAACGCTGGCGGATGCTTTCAGGAATATTGGTTGTACGGGAAAGAATCCATAAATATTTTAAACTGCTTCCGGCTACAAGCGCATATTGATAGTCTTCATCAATATCTATAACGTTATAGCCAGCCCAGATTGGTTTAAAAAAAGAGACTTTCAGACGGGCTTCTGTGGTGTCTTTTACAAATTTTGCTTCACCAATTGATTCGTTCCAGACTTTTTTGATGTAATCATACCCTTTATTTTTAACCTGAACAGATCCATCAGGATTTTCTGAATATTCTGCAGTGACATTATCCATATTTTTTTCGAATCTGTAATCGAAGCGGGCAATTTCGTACCATCTGCCAAGGTATTTTTTAATATCAAAATTCTTTACTGCAGAGGCTCCTCTGGGAATTCTGACAGAATAGGAGTTGAAAACAATAAGTCCCAATGCCCCCAACGAAACGGGAAGTATGATTTTATGAATGGTTTTCATGACGGGAATATTTTTGTGTGGTTCTTACAAAAACTTCAAAAATAATGCCTTAAAGCTGTTAAGGAACAATAAATTCTACGAAAATACTTTCAGAAAATTGTCTTTAAAACTTCCTGAAACCTCAATTTCAGTATCGTCAGCCAGCATTACCGTCCCACTTTTATGATATGATTTCACAAACCCTGTATTGATAATATGGGAACGGTGAACCCGCACAAACGGACTTTCCAGAAGGTCATCAAAATGTTTCAAAAATCTGCAGACCATTTTTTTGGAGCCATCAGTAAGATAAACCTGTGTAAAGTTTCCATCTGCCTGTAACCTGACAATATCTTCGGTTTTCACAACATCAAATCCTTGTAAGGTAGGAAGAATCAGCTGTTGCTTTTCGGGTTTTAACTTCAGATTTTCAAGGAGAATTTTATTTCGGTTGAGCTCTTCTTTTTTCTCAAGACTTTCACCCACTTTATTGACCGCAAGAATCAGCTCCTGAATATCAATAGGTTTTAAGATATAATAACTTGCTGATTTATTTAAAGCCTGTAAAGAGTATTGTGAAAATGCGGTGATGAAAATGGTTTCATAGGAGAACTCTTTGGTTGCTTCCAGAACGTCAAAAGCATTTCCATATGGCATTTCCACATCGAGAAAAACCAGCTGGGGTTGCTTTTCTGCAATGAACGGGACCGCTTCTTTACTATTTTCAGCTTCCCCAAGAATTTCTACCTGCGGACAATACTTAGTAAGATAGCTTCGTAAAACTTCTCTTGCTATGAGTTCATCATCTACAATTACAGCTTTTATTTTCATTGATGTTAGATATTAGGTGGCGGGTAATAGCTTGCTGGTGCAAATTAGGAATATTTAGTTAACCTTACAATCTTACCCGATCCACATTACTGTGAAGGCTATACTTTTTTCCAGCACCAGGCATATCTAACGATCAATATTGTTATTACACATTCTACTATGGCCAGAAAAGTGTAAAACCAATACCAGTCGGCGAAAGAAGTAATACCGATCAACAGCATAACTACAGTAAAAAATGTACCAAAGATGATATTGATTATCCTGTTGATCACCGGCTTCAGGATCAGAGAGAGAAATACCATTACAGCAGGAATCGCCA
The DNA here is from genome assembly GCA_030146295.1 of Chryseobacterium sp. Classification (GTDB taxonomy): domain Bacteria; phylum Bacteroidota; class Bacteroidia; order Flavobacteriales; family Weeksellaceae; genus Chryseobacterium. The sequence continues at coordinate 13,437 of JASLCD010000027.1, read as the reverse complement.
GAACGACTGAGGCCAGCAATAATTTGGCAGGAGAATCCAACAGATGGTTTCCTTTTACAAGACCACTTGCCTTTCCCGGGGTGTACAGTTCAAAATAATCTCCATATAAGTAGCACAGGGTAACCGAAGTCCATAGCCCTGCAAGGATAATCCTGATATTGACGGGAATATCTTCAAATTTTGTAGAATTGTTCATGGTTTCTAATTTTGGTTTACATTTTTACTCCGTACTCCCACCAGCAGCATCCATAGGCAAATGCCTATCTCTCCTATTGTTGCCGGCATTGTTATATAATCTGATACAGCATATTCAGAAAAATGAAAAATGGTGGTCCGTCCGAAGACATTCAGTAAATAGCCAAAACAGCCAAGCATTAAGAAAATGCCTAAAATCTTAGGTAAAAACCCCGATTTCCATACCAGATACCCAAAAGGGAAAAGCCATAATCCCCAGAATACCTGTGCTATTAAAAGTCCTTTATTATAATTACTCAACAGAAACATCACCTGAGCCTGCAGCTGCTTTCTGTCAAATGCTTTTAGATAATCAGTTTCCTCAACAATAGTAAGGACAGACAGTTTACTTTGCAGGTTGAGAAAAGAAATAGGAATACTGATCAGAGCGAGAATTACCATCAGCTTAGCATAATTACCGTTAACATTTTTCAGCAGTTGATATAACGTCAGAGGGAGTACGGTAAAAGCTATATAACAAATGAGACTGCTTGCAATGCTTAGTCTGAACAATTGTTCTGAAGAGGAAATATTCTGAAAGGTTAAAGCGGGGTCTTCCCAATTAATCAGTTTTGACGGAACATACATCAAACTGAACAATCCGGTTACTATTACAATGAGATAAAAAAATCCCGCGAGTCTGGCTGTTTTAGTGTTTGTAGTCATTTTGGGTTATGGTTTTATCTGTTAAGACAATTCCTGTTTCAAAATGGTTACAGAATTTTCAGGCAGCAGACAGCAGCTGAGAAATTCGTGGAAAGGTAAAATCCCTATCAGTTGATAATAAACTTATAAAATTAGCATGCTGATCAATGGATTGTATTTTTTTATTAATTTAGACATTCATAAACCGATAATCATAGATAACTCAAATCATAATATGAAAGCAAAACTTCTTATTCTTACCTGTATGGCTGTATTCAGCTTTTCTTTTTCACAGGTAAAAACATCCGAAAGGCAGGATATCAGCAAGATCAATAAGAACTGGAGACTTACAAAAACCAATTCAGGAACTTATGGTATTTCGGATACAAGCGGGAAAGTGATCGTTCAGCCCGTATATTCAAAAATCAACAGGTTTGGAGAATATTCTGTTGATCTGGCATTGGTAAAAAACATAACGGGAAGTTATGGTTTTATCAATACTTCAGGAACAGAGATCATTCCATCTCATTATGAACTTGACTATATTAAAAACAACTTTTCTGCTTTGAGGAAAAAATACATCAAATAAATAATCTGTTTAATAAGTGATTATCAACGATAAAATATTAATCTTAATTTGGATTAATGCATATTAATTTTTATAGTCACCAGAACTCCGCTATTATTATCTTTATCCTTTACAGAGCAGGTAATATCCTTTTTGTAAAGGGCGTTTAGAAGCTGGATTCTTTCCAGGGTATTTTTCATTCCTCTTCCCTCTCTGGCTTTCTGGTGTTGGGTTTTCTGCTTTTTACTTTCTTCGATGCCGATCCCGTTGTCTTCAATAAGAATCTTCAGGTACGGTTCATCTTTCTCAAAAGTCAGTTTTAAAAAGCCTTTGTCTGCTCTGTAGCGGAGCCCGTGCCAGATTGCATTTTCCAGAAACGGCTGTATCAGCATTCCCGGAATCTGCAGATTCTGCATGTTGAGATCTTCGTCTACCTCAATATCATAATCGAATTTGTCTGCAAAACGTGTCTTTTCAAGGGCAAGATAATTCTGAAGAAGATCAAGCTCCTGCTGGAACGGAATAAAATCTTCTGTAGAGTTTTCCATCACACCGCGCATCAGCTTCGAAAATTTTGTCAGATACTGATTGGCTTCCAATTCGTTATTGGTGGCAATAAAGTGATTGACACTATTCAGACTGTTAAAAATAAAATGGGGATTCATCTCTCTGCGTAATGACTGAAGTGCAATTTTTTTATTCTTTGTCTGAACTTTCTTCAGGGTTCTGAAAATAAAAATAATCAGGCCTGTCAGCAGAATCAAAGCACCAATCAGGCTGTAATTGAAGACGTTCTTTTTTCTGATAAGCTCGTCTTTAAGTTCTCTTTCTTTTTCCAGCTGTGAAATTCTCTGTTCAGTATCTTCCAGAATTTTATTATCAACCAGGCTTCTGTCTTTGGACACAAGATTGGGGAGTTTTCCTAAAAAGTCTCTGTATAACTGAACTGATGCATCCACATTACCTGAAATAGCATACAGACTGTCCAGTTTTTTTACACTTCTCTGAGCTTCCAGCGTATGGCCTTTCTCTAAAGCAATTCCGTAAGCATTTTTCAACAGATCTACCGCTTCTTTAGGATCATTCTTCTTAATATAAATATCCGCCAGTTCCTGAATCTGATTCACTTTTTCCTGTGAATTTTCTTTAACGAAGTCTTCTCTCAGCACCTTCTTTTTGGCTTCAATAGCTTTATCAAAATTCTTGTTTTCCACATAGAGATCTGCCAGTTTCTGATTGATGGCCAATGCCTGCTGAGGAGCTTCTTTTTTAGAAATTTTGTAGGCCGTATTCAGATTTTCTTCGGCACTGGAAATATCTTTCTGTCTCAGATTGACATCTGCCAGCTGACTGTAACTTTCCGCAAGATCACCCTGTTCGTTTTCTTTTTTGCTCAAGTTGATATTATTCTGAATAGCTTCTGCCTTAAGTTCGGGTGTCGGAGAAGAAAGCCTTGCGACGTCGTTAGAGTTTACCGCCTTGCTTTTTTCGCTGTAGCCCATTTGTGCAGCCATGCTGTAATTGCTGATTGCAGGTGTTATTTTATTTTGTTTTTCCTGAGACTGGGCCAATCTTCGGGTTGCTTTTTCAATATTGGGTTTGTCATTAAGCTTTTCATATAGTTTTTTAGCTTTGGTGTAGTACTCTTCACTTTTCGGAAAATTTCCACTGTTGAAAAAGGTTTCCCCAATATTATAATAAGAATCTGCCTGGGCAGGCTCATTTTTGGTATCCATTGCTTTTTTCAGCTTCTTTGTTTCCACCTGCACATCTTCCACAGCAGCGCTGGTGGTATTAGCCGTCTGAGAAAACATGGTGTTTCCCCAAAACATCAGTAAAAAGATGGTAAGAAGTCTAAGCATTTTCATAAAACAAAGATATACATATATATAGTGTACTCAAAAACTATTCACCAAGTGAAGTTTCCCTTTCACCAAGTTTACTGGTTGATCCTTTGAACGTAAGAGTAAGTTTGTGGCAAAATAATTCAAATTTAAAAAATCATGAAAAAGCTAACATTTACATTTTCTCTCATCATCACATCTTTTTTAAGTCTTTTGAAGGCCCAGGTCGGAGGAAACCAGCTCTACAGAGACAAAAATAACTACGATTATTCCACACCAAAACCCCTCTCTGATTTCAATAACACCAACAGCTATTTCACCAATGATTCTACTTTGGTTGTCAGTGTAAAAGTATTAATGAACAAAACTGCAGATCGTTATAAAATTACTCTGGGATTGAATGAGGAAGCCGATACTCCCAAAATTGCCATTGAAAATATTAACAGGAGGATCAATGGTTTTATCAAAAGAATATCTTCAATGGGAATCAAAGGCGATGATATTTTTGTGGATTTTATCTCACAGACCAAAATCTATGATTATAATATCAATAAAGACTCACAGACAGCCACCCAGAAAATGGACGGATTTGAAACCAAGAAAAATATCATTATCACGGTAAACAAGCACGCTATGATTGAAAAACTTATATCTGAAGCCTCAGATTTCCAGATCTATGATGTCATCAAAGTAGACTATATAAACAATGATATTGATAAGATCCAGGAAGATCTTCTCGAAGAAGCATATAAAGTCTTTGATAAAAAGAAGGAAAACTATTTTAAACTGTTTAAGAAGGAAATTATCGGAAGCCCTGCAGCTACATCCGGTTTTACTTATATTTTTCCCAAAAGCCAATATCAGAATTATACCGCTTATGAAAGTGCCAATGTTACCTATGGGTATGATACCAGATATATTAAAAAAGAAGAAAGAAAATCAAGGACCTTCTATTATGACGGAACAGATTATACCGGTTTTGATAAGGTGATTCATAATGCCGACCCTGAAGTGGGAATTCAGTATATCATGAACCTCAGCGTAAAGTATGATCTGAAGAAAAACAAAGGGAAGTAATGTATTTCATGAGGCTCACCAAGTGAAAGCTCTGTTTCACCAAGTCTCCCGAATTCCGGCTGATGATCTGCGTAATTTTACATCAGAATTAAAAATTTAAAAACAGGAAATTATGAAATTGAAACATTTTTTATTAATCGGAATTTTAACTCTTGGAAGCTTTGTAAATGCTCAGGAAGTAAAGAAAAACGCAATTGAAGTAACAGGCGTTACCGAAATGGAAATAGAACCGGATGAAATCATCTTCAGCATCGGAATAAAAGCAGACAACAAAAATGATCTGGCAGATAATGAGAAAAAGTTATTTGAGATTTTAAAGAATGCAGGAGTAAAAAATGAAGACATTAAGTTCAAATCGATGTACCAGAATATATATGCTAAAACAGCCAAGTTTACTAAAAGCTATCAGTTTAAAGCCGGTACCCAATCAAGTCTGAGTAAAATTTTTGAAGACCTGAATCAGAAATGGGTGAGCAGCCTGAACATTGCTGAGGTAAAGAATACTAAAATTGCAGATTTCAGAAAAAAGGTAAAAATCAATGCTTTGAAAGCCGCTAAAGAAAAAGCAGACTATTTGCTGGAAAGCATGGGTAAAAAGACCGGAAATGCTCTTGAAATTGTAGAAATAGAAGATTATACCAGTGATATGATCATGCCGGCTGCTTACAAAGGAAGAGCTAGCAATATACAGATGGAAATGGCCGATGCTCCGGTAGATTACTCGTTCGATAATATTGAAAATATCAAGCTGAAATACAGCATCAAAACAAGATACGAAATCCTTTAAAATAACAAATTTTAAAAGACAGTTCCTTTGGGAGCTGTCTTTTAGTTTTTGCCTGCCACAAACTCACCAAGTCAAAAGGCCACTTCACCAAGTTTCCCGATTTCCGGCCTTAAATAGGGATAATTTTACTTCAGGAATTCAAAATAATAAACAATGAAACGCTATTTGTTAATACTCATCACATTTTCGGTTGCCGTGATCAAAGCACAGGAAATCAGAAAAGAAATCGAAGTAAAACAGGCCACCGTATTTCTTCAGGGAGCAAAAGTTTTCGGAAGTACGAATGTAACTCTTCAGAAAGGAAGAAATACGGTAAAGATTGTCAACCTTCCCAACAATCTGGATGAGAATACGTACAAGATCAATCTTGAGAAAAATACAACACTTCTTTCCATTACGCCCCAAAGTAATTTCCTGAAAAACGATGAGCTGTCAGACAGTGAAAAGAAAATTGCGGAGGAAACAAAAAAACTTCAAAGACAGGTCAACCTGCTGAATATACAGATCAAAAATCTGACAGGGGAACAGAATATCATCAATGATAATTTAAAAGTGTCTACCCATGATAAATCCACTCCACAGGAACAACTGATTAAGCTTACAGAATTTTACAGAAAAAGAATGCTGGAAATCGACAATCAGGTTTTTCTCCTGAAAGAGCAAAAAGAGGTACTGGATGAAGGCATCGCAAAATTTGGCAAACAATCCGCTGAAGAACAGACTCATAAAAACACCAACAGAAAAGAGCTTCTTCTTGAAATTCTTGCAGATAATGAAACCAGTCTGAATCTTGGGATAAGCTATATCGTTTCTGATGCAGGCTGGGTACCTTCTTATGATCTAAGGGCTCAATCTGTGAAAAAACCTCTCGAAATGGTTTATAAAGGTAAAATTTATCAGAATACAGGACAGGATTGGAAGAATGTGAAGTTATTTGTCTCTACCTACAGACCCTCATACAATCAGGACAGACCTATTTTATCTCCGCTTTATGTAGCTGAATATACGCCTTACAATTCTCAGGCAGAAGTATCCGGATATAAGCTTAAAAAGGAGATTTCGGCAGCCAATGCCTATCAGATGAGAGAAGATATCGCCGCAAAACCAAGCCAGGTTCCGATAGCTACAGTTTCTGACAGCCAGATGAATGTGATCTATGAGCTGAATTATAATCAGACCATTGTAAGCCAGGAGAAGGAACAGTATGTAATTCTGGATAAAAAACAATTGGATGCTGCCTATAAATACCATACGGTTCCGAAACTTAATAATCAGGTATTCCTGATGGCTTTTGTAAAAAACTGGCAGAATCTCAATCTCATCAACGGAGAAGCCAATATTTATTTTGATGATAATTATATCGGAAACACCAATATTACCAGCAGTTATGTGAAAGATGAATTCCCCATTTCTCTGGGAGCAGATGAAAGAATCACCGTAAAAAGAATCAAGCTTGAAGATAAAACTTCTCAAAAGGCAATGAATGCCAACAAATGGGAAACAGAGTCTTACCAGATCAGTATCAGAAATAATACAAAAGAAAATATTGAACTGGAAGTTCTTGATCAGCTCCCTATAAGTGAAAATTCTAAGATCCTGGTCAAAACACTGGGGCTTGACGGAGGAAACCTTGATGATAAAACGGGAAGCGTCCTGTGGAACAAAAACATTGGTTCCGGCAATTCTGAAAAGATAATATTCTCCTATGAAGTAAAGTATCCTAAAGATATAAAGATCCGGTACTACAACAGATAACCAATAATAAATAACAATATGACAACTTTAAAAATCTTAGCACTTGCAGCGGGTACAGCTTTTTTAAGCTCCGGCAATATTCCGGATAACCGCTCTGCACAAAGTAATGCTGGCAGGGATTTACAGGGACAAAAAGTAACATTGATTCCGGCCCGGTCAACCTTAAAGGACAATAAAATTCAGGTCGCTCTTTTACTGGATACTTCCAATAGTATGGACGGGCTGATTGATCAGGCAAAATCCAGACTCTGGAATATTGTAAATACTTTGACCACTCTAAAGTACAACGGAAAATCTCCTCAGATTGAAATTGCCCTGTATGAATATGGCAACGACGGAATCCGTGATGAGAATTACATCCGCCAGGTTGCCCCTCTTACCCAGGATCTTGATCTTGTTTCTGAAAAGCTATTCGCCTTAAGAACCAATGGCGGCAGTGAATATTGCGGCGCTGTTATTCGCGATGCCTATGCCAACCTCAACTGGGATAGCAATGAGAAAAGTATGAAACTGATTTACATTGCAGGTAATGAAGCATTCAATCAGGGAAAAATAAATTATAAAGAGGTTGTTTCAAAAGCCAGGGATAAAAATATTTATACCAACACCATTTTTTGTGGAAGCCGGGAGGAAGGAATCCAAACTTCCTGGCAAAACGGAGCATTATTGGGTGGTGGAAAATATTTTAATATCGACAGTGACAGAAAAGTAATCTACATTGAAACGCCTTACGACACCAAAATTTCCGAATGCAATGCCAAACTGAATGACACCTATATCTATTATGGAAGTCATGGTTCAGATTACAGGCTGAAGCAGATCACCCAGGATAAAAACGCTGAATCGCAGTCAGCTTCCAACTTGGTGGAAAGAGCCGTTGCCAAATCTAAAAAGAATGCTTATAAAAATGATCACTGGGATCTGGTAGATAAAGCTGAAAAAGATGCCGGATTTATTGCCAATGTAAAAGAAAGTGAGCTTCCTGCCGAGCTGAAAGGAAAAAGCAAAGAAGAAATTCAAAAAACAATCACAGCAAAGTCTGCCGCCCGTGACAAAATTCAGAAAGACATTGAAGAGCTTTCTAAAAAACGACAGACTTATATTGACGGAGAAATGAAAAAACGGGGAACTGATGATTCTGATGATCTGGGAAAAGCCATTGAGCGTTCTATTGTTGAGCTGGCTAAAAAGAAGGGGTATAGTTTGTAGTTATAAAGCGGGTTGAAGCCCGCTTTTTTTTAACCACCCCGTCAAAAATCCTTTGAATTTTCGCCACGCCTCCAGAAGGGGCAAAATAATTCTTATTGTAGTTTAAAATTGTAGATTCTTTTAAAAATTTTGTACGCTTTAGATCCGTAAGTATTAAACTTAAAATAAACAAAGACGCTAAAAAATGTTGTGACTTTCATGGTAATGACACAATCATCTCCCAAATTTGAAATATCTCGACAGCGGATGTTTTTTGTTTTTCATAAATAGAGAAGTCATCTCCATTCCCGTTGCTGAAAAAGTAATTCCATTTCCCCCAAAGCCCAGCACGAAATAGGAGTTTTTAAATTTTTCGTGTTCGCCGATATATGGTAAACCGTCTTTTGTTTCTCCAAAAGTTCCGGCCCATACAAAATCAGGATAAAAATGGTAATCAGGTTTTATTTTCTTTAGATTTGTAAGGATCTCTTTTTCTTTTTTATTGAGGAGAGTATCCCGTTTTTCAGCATTATAAAAATCTTCATCTCCTCCTCCGATAAGAATTCTTCCGTCATCGGTAGTCCGCATATAGAGATAAGGTTCATCGGTATTCCAAACCAATGTACTGCTGATGTTTTTAAACCTTTCTTTGTCTATTTCGGAAACGACAGCATAGGTACTTTTCAGATTAACGAAGTTTTCTTTCAGCAGGTTTTTGCTTTCATATCCAATGCAGTAAATGATCTTTTTTGCTTTAATCTGACATCCGCTGTTTACAGTAGCCAGATTAAATCCTTTATGTTCCTCCACTTGTATCATTTCGGTCTTATCAAATATCTTCAATCCTTTCTTTACATTATGGATGAACAGTTCATGCGCAAACTGAAATGCGTCAATGCTTGCTCCCTGTTCTGATAAAATTCCGCCATATGTATTCTCAAATCCAAATTTCTTCAGAATCTGTTCTGCTTCCAGCCACTGCACTGCAAATCCGTGTTGTTTTCTGGTCTCATACTCTTTTTTCAGCCATGCTGAATCTTTCTTTTTTGAAGCGAAATACAATGATTTTTTTCGTTTGAAACCTGCTTTGGACTTGACGATTTTTGTAAGCTTTTCTATCGAATCAATGGCGTCACTACAGGCTTTATAACTTAGGACAGCCCCTCTCTCCCCTATCTTTTCTATCAGCTCATAGAGAGCAACATCTATTTCGTACTGCAGCATTGAAGTAGTGGCAGAAGTACTTCCGTTACAAAGTTCCCTTTTATCGATAAGGATTGTATTGTATCCGTCTTCAATCATCTGATGAGCAATCAGACTTCCTGTAATGCCTCCTCCCACGATAAGAACATCGCATTCTTCATTTGATTTTAAAGAGGGATAGGAGGTTATTAATCCGTTCTTTAACAGCCAGAAAGGTTCATTTGATTTGAGATCCATATTACTATTTTATACAGAAAGCAACAAGATTTATACCTTTTTTAACAATTTTTCATCAAATTATGGTGTAATTATTGTTATTCTTTTAAGCTCAAACCACCATAAAATATTCATTATGATAACAATTATTCCAGAAGCCCCGGAAAATGTTGCAGCATTCAATGCAACGGGAGAAGTAACGAAAGAGGATTTTGAAAGACTGGTAATCCCGCGTGTAAAAGAGAAGGTAGAACAATTCGGTGAGTTGAATTATTTATTGTATTTGGATACCGATCTGGATAATTTTACCATGGGAGCATGGCTTGAAGATTTGCTGCTGGGATTGAAAAATCTTACCAACTGGAATCGGTCAGCCATTGTTACCGACAAAGAAGGTATACGTAATTTTACCAGTATTTTCAGTGTTCTGATGCCGGGAGAGTTTAAATCTTTCCCAAAAGAAAATTTATACAATGCCCTCTACTGGTGCAAAAACGGAGATGAGGTAGAGGTATAAAAACTCATGTTATACAAAAGAGCCTGTTTATCACTGAAACAGGCTCTTTTTTTATTCTTTACATGATCATTTACATTTCTATTTATCACACGATACGCATTCTGTAACAGTTTCTTCTTTATTCTGAGCGCCTGATCCGTACAGATACATATACCTTATACTTATAACCACTCCTATAAAAGTCATCCCCACTCCTACCAGCGATGGATAATTGAATGAATACCCATATTCTAAAGGAATGCCCCCAAAGAAAGCTCCCATTGCATTGGCAATATTAAAACCGGCCTGCATAAAAGCCGCCGCCATCATTTCGCTTTTTGGAGCAGCTTTCATCATCATAATATTGATAGGTGATGCAATAGACATCGATAAAGCACCGCACATAAAGGTCAATACCAGCGCTATATTTTTATATTCTGCAAGGAAGAAAACCCCTCCAAGTGAAATCATCATCAGGAAGATCAGAAGTGCACAGGTCTTCTCAGGGCCCAGTTTGTCGGAAACAATACCTCCAACCAGGTTTCCTACTACCATTCCGGCTCCGGCAAGAACCATCACATAAGCCATCTGGCTGCTCTTGATACCGGCTACAACGGTCATTAATGGAGTTATATAACTTAACCAGGTAAAAAGTCCTCCAAACCCAATCGCTGTAATAGCAAGTACCAGCCACGACTGTTTGTTTTTAAGGAATTTCAGCTCTTCCATGAAGTGGGTATTCTGGTTAGACTCCATTGCAGGAAGCCACAGTTTCAAAAATAATATGGCAAAAAGGCCAATGACTGCTACAATAGCAAAGTACAGCCTCCAGTGGAATGTATGCCCAATGTAGGTGACCAGAGGAACCATAGCCAGATTGGCGACTGTAAGCCCCGTAAACATCATCGATATATAAAATGCCTCTTTTCCTTTTCCTGCCATTTTTGAAGCAACTACCGTTCCTACTCCAAAGAATGCTCCGTGAGGAAGCCCGGACAGAAAACGGATAATCAGCATGCTGTTGTAATCGGGAGCAATAGCGGAAAGTCCGTTAAATATTGCAAAAAGGATCATAAACGCTATCAGAACTTTCTTCGGGGGAAATTTCACCGAGTACCCGATCAGAATCGGAGCTCCGATAACTACTCCCATTGCATAGGCAGAAATTAAATGCCCGGCCTGAGGGATTGTAATCTGTAATGTTTTTGCTATATCCGGTAATAGTCCCATTACGGTAAATTCCGTGGTTCCTATTCCCAAACCACCGATAGCCAGTGGTATTATTCTTTTATCAATCTTCATTGTATCTAAATCTTTTTTCTGAATTAATTTCTTTCAACATAAAAATACGTGAGCCTCTTTATTTTGAAAGTGCAAAAATCGAAAGAAAGTTTGAATTTCACTCCTCTTTGAATGATAAAAATTTGCTCCATATTAACCTTTTTATTTAATTTTATATTCAGAAACAATCAAATGAGAACAAAATGAAAATCCAGAAGGAAATTATTGAATTTGAAAAAGGGAAATCATTCAAACTATTTGCCCCTTCTCTGAAAAATTGTTTTTTCTGGCATTATCATCCGGAAATTGAACTGGTATATGTAGAGGCTGTAAACGGAATCCGTCATGTGGGAAAAGATATTTCAGGTTTTACAGACAGTGATCTTCTATTGATTGGGGCCAATGTTCCTCATCTTAATTTTGATTACGGCATTCAGACCGAATGCAGACAGATGGTACTGCAGCTGAGGGAAAACTTTCTTCAGGATATTATTCTTCATGTGCCTGAATTTGAGAACATCAAAACTCTTTTGGAACGGTCATACCTTGGATTATCATTCTCCGGAGATACCAAAAAAACAGTGGTTGAAAAACTACAGATCATTAAGGATAAAAAGTCTTTTGAATCTTTGGTGGGATTAATTGAAATTCTGCAGATTCTGGCCGATTCAACGGAAGTAAAAGAACTAAACAAGGAAGATACCAGAATCAAATGGTTTTTAAATGATAAAATCAGAATGGGGACCATCTATGACTATATCCATGAAAACTATGACAAAAAACCTAATGTCAACGAAATTGCAAAAATTGTAAGCCTGAGTACTCCAGCCTTCTGTCGTTATTTTAAAAAGCAGACGAATATGACCTTTACAGACTTTGTTAATAATTACAGAATCAATCAGGCCAAAATATTTCTGTTGAAAGATTATTCTGTGACCGAAGTCTGTTTTCAGGTGGGCTTTGAAAGTCTTTCTTATTTTAATAAACTGTTCAAACAACATACGGGAGAAACACCTTCTGAGTTTAAGAAAAAACATTTCAGACCGATTGAAATTAATGGAAGAATTGGAGTGATTAAGAAGGATACGACTTGTTAAGTAATTGTAATGAGAAGCGGATTAAAGTCCGCTTCTATTGATGCTTTGGTGAGTGTTGTATAGACCACCCCGGCAAAAATTCTTTGAATTTTTGCCACCCCTCCAAAGGATGGGAATGACGGCAGCCGTTATTGTAAAGGTTGCTGATCCTAATCCCTATCACCTAAAAAACAAAAAACCGTTCATTGCTGAACGGTTTGTATTTTAATGAATATGTTTTTCTGCGTGGTAAGAGCTTCTTACAAGAGGAGAACTTTCAACGTGTCTGAAACCTAAGCTTCTTGCAAAGTCTCCAAACTCATCAAATTCTTCAGGAGTAATGAATTTTTTTACAGGAAGATGCTTTTTAGTCGGCTGCAGATATTGCCCAAGGGTAATAACATCTACATTCGCGTTTCTGATATCTTCGATCGTCTGGAATACCTCATCTTTGGTTTCACCTAATCCAAGCATTACACCTGTTTTGGTTCTTCTTTGTCCCGCTTCTTTCAGATATCTTAATACTTCAAGGCTTCTTTCATACTTCGCCTGGATTCTCACTTCTCTGGTGAGACGTTTTACCGTTTCCATGTTGTGAGAGATCACTTCCGGAGCTACTTCTACCAGTCTGTCAAGATGTTTTGTGATCCCCTGAAAATCCGGAATCAAAGTTTCCATTGTTGTTCCCGGTGAAATTCTTCTTACGGCATTCACTGTTTCGCCCCAAAGGATAGATCCCATATCTTTCAGATCATCACGGTCTACAGAAGTAAGAACGGCGTGTTTGATCTTCATCAATTTAATTGATCTTGCTACTTTTTCAGGTTCATCCCAATTGACATCAAGCGGTTTTCCTGTTTTTACGCCACAGAATCCACAGCTTCTTGTACAGATATTTCCTAAAATCATGAAAGTGGCTGTACCTTCACCCCAACATTCTCCCATGTTCGGGCAGCTTCCGCTTTGACAGATTGTATTGAGTTTATATTTATCAACCAAAGTTCTCAGCTCTCTGTAATTCTTTCCGGTAGGAAGTTTTACGCGGATCCATTTTGGTTTTTGAACGG
>JASLCD010000007.1 GCA_030146295.1 Chryseobacterium sp. | reverse complement strand
TCGGCATTGTTCAAAAAATTTGTATGACAAAAATAGGATTTAATTTCTCAATAATAAAATTAAGGATGAATAAGAAGCAGTTTATGATGTTTTTGTATTCTATTTAAAAACCATTTACTTCAATGGTTTTTAATATTAATTTTTCATGTATTTTAAATAAAGTGTATTATTTTGTTAAAAATAATATTTTTGTATTATTATTTTTACTAAATTTCGCCTCAAATGTGATCAAAATGGTAATAAATTTATTTTCTAGGGTGGTACCTGCTATCGCTCTGTTTTCTGCCAGTATAATGATGGCACAAAATTATCAAACTATGCCGGTTACCTCAGGCTTTACAGCTGATGTCATTGCCAACGGGATAGGTTCTTCAACAATTACTACAAATAATGACGTAGACGGAGTTTCTTACGCTTTTGTAGCTAAAGATTTTCAATTAACATCCACAAGTACAGCTATTACGTATGGTATTCCTGTTGACGGGATTATCAATTCCGTAGTGGCAGCAACTCCCGGATTGAAGTTTCAGTTAGCAGATTTGAATGCTAACAACTCTTTGAGACTGGCTGCCGTAAACGATTTCGGGACTATGACATTTGCAGCACCCAAGCCCGTTACCAAATTGTATATGCTTGCAGTAAGTGGAAGTGGGACGTCTACGGTAAATGTCGTGGTAAACTTTACAGACGGAAGTTCTCAGACATTTTCAGCAATCAGTTTGGCAGACTGGTATAATGGATCGAATTTTGCCATTCAAGGAATCGGAAGGATTAAAAAGCCGGGGGCAACTCCTGCGGCTGGTGATGATGTTCCTTCTCCTGAAGGGGGAACCAATCCAAGATTATATCAAAGTGAACTGGCAATAGATGCGGCAAATCAGACGAAGCTCATACAAAGTGTAACCGTAACCAAAGCAAGTGGCTCAGGTATACCGAACATCTTTGCTTTTTCTGCAGATGCCTATTCAGATTGTGTACCTCCTACATTGCAGGCAGTTTCAGGAATAACAGCTAATTCTGCATTAGTTTCATGGACAACTCCTACCAATGCCGTAAGTTATGATGTGTATCACAGTACATCAAATACAATACCTGCAAGTACAGTAACACCTACTTATCCAGGGGTAACAGGTACAAGTAAAACGATTGGAGGCCTTAATTCCAATACAACCTATTATTATTGGGTAAGAAGCAACTGTAGCACTGCAACAGGTCAAAGTGTGTGGTCTTTCGCAGGGACATTTAAAACAGCCTGCTCTACTTTCACAGTTCCATATACAGAAAACTTTGATACAACAAGTGTTGGCTCTTCCTCCAATACAAATGCACCAAGCTGCTGGGCGTATCTGGAAAGTACATCATTTGCTGGGTATGGATATGTAACAACAACAAACAGCTATTCAGCACCTAATGCTTATTATCTGACTAACTCAACTGCCACTACAGGTAGCCAAATGCTGGTTGCACCTCCAACGGTAAACCTTTCAGATGGTACGAAGCGTGTAAGATTCTATGCAAGGGGAGGATCAAGTGGCTACACATTATTGGTAGGTACTTTATCAAATCCTGCAGATCCTGCTTCTTTTACACAGATTGGATCTCCGATTGCTTTGACCACTACTCATACACAATATACGGTTAATATTCCTGCAGGTTCCGATTTGCAGTTAGCATTTAAGCATGGGTTAGGAGGTACTTCACGCTCTATTTATATTGATAATATTACCGTTCAGAATATTCCTTCGTGCTTTGAACCTACTGCTGTTACCTCATCAAATATAACAGCGAACTCGGCAACCATTGGCTGGACGGAACCTTCTCCAGCTCCTGCAAGCGGATATGAAGTATATTACAGCACAAGCAATACTGCACCCGATGCTTCTACCGTTCTGAATGCTGCAAACTCTGTTACCTCTGCAACAATTTCTGCACCGGTAGGTGGATTACAGCCATCCACAACGTATTATGCATGGGTAAGATCTAGCTGTAGTGCCACTGATAAGAGTATCTGGAGTGCTACTTCCACATCATTTACGACACTTTGTGTTCCGATAACTTCACTACCTTGGAGTGAAAATTTTGATGCCATGGCAACAATAGGTTCTGCCATCGTTCCGAATTGTTGGAAACAGACTCCGGGAGGAAGTTCGTCTTCCTATAACTTTACTTCAGCAAATGCTTCACAGCAAAGCTACAATGATCCTAAATCTGCTCCTAATTATGTGACGATTTATTATCCATATACCAATGCTGCTTATCTGTGGACACCTACATTTACTCTAACTGCTGGAAATTCATATGATTTTTCATTCTATTGGGTAGGAGATGGCTATTCAGGGTGGCAAAATGAAGTATTGGTAAACAACGGACAAACAGCGACCGGAGCAACTAGCTTATCAACATTTATTACGGCTGACCAAACAGCTGCAGGGGGAGGTAATAGTACTAATTATACTAAAGTTACCGTTACCTATATCCCAACAGTGACTGGTGACTATTCATTTGGAATTAAAGCTTTGAATACAACAACAGATCCTTATTATATGGGATTTGATGATTTCTCTCTTACACAGTCTAATTTAGCTACTGCTGAAACCTCTGTTAAGAAAAAAGAAGTGAATGTATATCCTAATCCTTTCAAAGACGTTTTACATGTTGCGGACATCAAAAATGTTAAATCGGTAACGGTTACAGATGTGGCAGGAAGGGTAGTGAAAACGATCGACAATCCAACCACAGAACTTCAGCTGGGTGAATTGAATACTGGCTTATACTTAGTGACAATGAACTTTAAAGACGGTTCGAAATCAACAGTAAAAGCTATTAAAAAATAAAATTTTTTGAGTTAATAATTTCTGTAGGCAGTTGCATTTATGTGGCTGCCTTTTTTATGATCAGTTTAAATAATAACTGGACAAATTATTCTTGAAAAATGTTGATGAAATTATTATACATTTGCACCGAAAACTATGACATCCATGAATAAATTTAAACTACTTTTTTTATTACCATTATTTTATTCCGAATTTTCACAGGCCCAGAGAATTGATAAAGAGATCATCAGTTTCCAGCTTTTGAAAGAACCGGTTTTTCCTACAGACCTTTCCAATAGAAATTATACCATTACGGTAAAATCTCCATATAATATTACTAAAGATGATGTTGTAAGACTGTCGAAAGAAGACTATCAAAGAAAGGTAGATAATTACCAGACGAACGTTGAAAATGCCAAGTATGAGCATCAGGAAAGGTTGAAAGACTATGATGCTGAGGTGAAAAAACTTCAGGAAAAATATAAACTGGAGTCTGCGGAATACAGCAAATTATCGGCAGTTGAAAAAATTGCAGCAACCAACGGAGCTCCTATGTTGAGGCTGCCTTCAAGACCAATTCTGAATATTCCTCCGATGCCGGTTTATCAACAGCCTGATCTGAGAGATGCATTGATTGTGGATAATAAAATTCTGGCTTCCCAAATAGATGTAATTGGCTTTTCAAAAGGCGGAAATTATCTTGATGTTGTAATTGAAATGGAAAGAACAAATTTTCAGGACAATCAGGGGAAAACTTTTGCCAATCAACCCACAAGAATTACCGCGAAGCAAGGCGGGGCAGTGAAACTGGATAAAACCTATTTCTCTGATTTTGCTGAAATAGCAAGTGTTCCCACTAATGAAATCAATCTCAATGCTCAGGAAAAAAGATTTCTGCAGAGAACGATCGACCGTACGAGGAATATCATCAATGAAAATTTCGGATATCAGACGATCAACTCTACAGTGACATTGGCAACGGTAAAGAATAAAGGAGAATATGATGATCTGGAGAAAGCGTATATCTACGTTACAACCAATCTGAAAAAACTTCAGGCAAAATCGGACTATGCACCGAACAAAACAGCCATGGAAAATATGCAGAAAGGAATAGATCTTTGGAAAACGACTTTAACAAAAGTAAATTACAACGATAAGAAAGCTGTTTACAATCAGAAGATCGGAGAGTATCTTTATTTTAACCTGATCAGATTAAACATTGCTTTAGGTAATTACCAGGAAGCGGAGAAATATTTAAATGAACTGCAGGAACATCTGGTAGACATAAAGTTGTCTTATGATGCCAATCTTGAACTGAAAAGATTAGAAGAAAAAATTTATAATAACTAAAGAAAACTGTATGATTAAACAGATTATTGCTTCGGCATTAATTACTGCTTCTGTGTACTCTTATGCACAGACGAAAGTGACTGAAGGAACAAAATTCACCGTCGATGCCAATCTGGAGACAGATGATAAACTGGTACTGGCAGACGATTACAACTCTTATATGTTCAGCGCAATCAATATTGACGGACTGATGAGAAATGTTTTTCCTCACAAGAAATTGCTGATGAGAAAACTGGATCAGAACGGAAGTCTTGTGGATACTTATGTGAAAGATTATGCCAACAAAACGAATGGTGTGCTTCACAATTATCTTGGATCACAGCAGATAGATGATGACAAATTCATAGCCTTCACCGAAGAGTATTTTGGAAAAGAAAACAGAAAAGAAGTTTTTCAACATGTTTTCAGCAGAAAAGAGGGTGCTTTTACGACAAAAAGTATTGCAAAATATAATATTGAGTCTACCAACAAATCAGGAACAACGTATGTGCTGTTCTCAGAAAATGGGAAATATGCCGCGATCTTTAATGACCGATATGCCAACAAGAAAACAGATAATGTCAATGATGTTCTGGTATTGGACCTGAGAACACTTTCTCCGCTGTGGAACAAAGAAATTACATTGAGTAATGATTTTGTTGAAAAATCTTTAACGTTAACCAATTCCGGAAAAATCGTTGTTTTACGCAAAGCTGCAGGCTGGAAGGAAGCTTATAAGCTGGAACTTGTTTCTAATACTGAAGATAAAGACCTTCCGTTTGATGACAAATATATTCCTGAAAAACTATATTCATTCAGTAAAAATGACAACGACTATCTGGTTACTTTTGGAAGAAAAAATGCAGCGGTTACAATGGGAGGAAGTACTTTCGGTACAGTGATGTTTTATGATATGAAATCCGGAAAAGCGGTCATCAGCAATACCAATCTTGCAGGAAGCAAAGACATGAATGATGTGAAGGTTATCAAAACTATTGTGAAAGGAGACGAAACTTTAATGGCTGTTCAGCAGGAAACGGTGTCAAGACCTATGCCTACAGCAATGAATCGTTTCCCGGATCCTGTATATTCATTGGATGCAGGAATGCTGATCAAGTTTAATAAAGAAGGAGAGGTAAAGCAATTTGTTGCAGCCGGAACGTCTACAGGAAAAAGAATTCATATTGTTGAATCGGGAGATAAACTTTATATTTCTGCATTTTACCCTAAAGGAGCATTTGGGAATACAGGGTTTTCTATGAAAGTGTTTGATTTTGCCAATCTGAAACCACTTGAGGTAAATCTGGATTATAAAGGGAGAAATTTCTTCCAGAACTATGGTTTTGCTGACGGAAATATGATTCAGTATGTTCCGAATGTCAACAAAATGATGTTCCTTCAAAAGAGCAGCAAAGAGGTTCAGATGTTCAGTGTGTATAATTTTATAAAATAATTGTATTTTAGAAAAAATTAAAATATGCAGATTCAGTCAGTTTCCATAGAAGATTATATCTCAAAGATTCCTGAAGAAAGACAGGAGGCTTTTAAAAAACTTTTTGATACGGTGAATGACAATCTTCCGAAAGGTTTTGAAGAAGCTACCAATTACGGGATGATAGGATGGGTAGTTCCTCTGGCTACTTTTCCTGCCGGATATCATTGTGCACCCGGGACACCGCTGCCGTTCATCAATCTGGCTTCCCAGAAGAATTTTATAGCCCTTTATCACATGGGGCTGTATTCAAGACCTGAACTTCTGAACTGGTTTGTAGCAGAATATCCAAAACATTCCAAAAAGAAACTGGACATGGGGAAATCCTGCATCCGTTTCAAAAAAGTAGAAGATATTCCTTTTGAGCTGATCGCTGAACTGAGTCAGAAAATGACTCCTGATGACTGGATCGGAATTTATGAATCTCAGTATAAAAGATAAAAAAGCCCTGAAATCTAACAGATTTCAGGGCTTTTTTTGCAGGAAGCCGGAGGTTTGAAGCTGGAAATCCTATTTGTGTTTTTAGAATCACTGGGCATGTATTGTTTAACATTTAAAAAGTTAATACAATTGATGTATACTTATCTATCGGCTTCCAGAAACTTCCACTCTCCGGCTTCCATATTTCCTGCTAAAAATGGATATCCCATATTCCGGCCTTACGTTCAAGTTCGATTAAAGCCGCTGCATTATCCGCCAGAGCCTGATAATAGTCTTTTCTAACATTGTTATACGTTCTCTGGGCATTCAGAACTTCAAGAATGGAACTTTCTCCTCTTTTGTAGCTGTAGGTGATTCCTTCCAGAATACTTTTGGCCTCCGTAAGCATCCCGTTGTGGAATTGTCTGAGCTGTTTCTGAGTAGCCGTGTACTGCTGAAAAGCCTGCATTACTTCAGCTTTTATTCCTTGCTCTATCTGCTTGTATTCAACTTCAGCCTGAGAATGTGCCATTTCTGCTATTTTCAACCCTGCATTTCTTTTGTTGGAGAATTTAATAGGAATGCTGAGACCCAGTTTTACCGCATTAACGGTGGGAGAGGGAGCAATTTCGTTAGTGGCTTCGGTATGGCGCTCTGCTCCGGCACTGATGCCCAGATCTATAACACGGTTGGCTTTTTCCAGATTGATCATACTTCTGGCAACCTCTGTATTTTGTCTGGCTGCCAATAAATCAGCTCTTTCATTCAATGCCTGAAGAGTGAGATCGTCAATACTGAAATCCCTGTTAAAAGCATTAAAATCTCCTGCAACATCTCTGCCTGTTATTTTGCTGTCTCCAAGAAATACCGACAGGGCTGTGAGGGCCTGCTGTTCTGCACTTTCTGCCTGATATACCTCGTTAAGAAGAGAAGCTGCTTCCAGCTTACTCTGTTTGGATGTGACTAATGATATCGTTCCCAAGCGGTAGCGGATGCTGTCAGACTTTGCCAGCTGCTGCATATTTTTATAAGAATCCTGCTGTACCTCCAGCAGTGCTTTGGATTTTAATGCATCCACATATCCTAAGCTGGCGTCAGCCCTCAGGTTTCTGAAAAAATCCTGTAACTGTATTTTGCTCAGTTCGGACTGGTTTCTTGCCAGATTAACTCTGGCTTTTCTTTTATGACCAAGCTCTAGCGTCCAGCCGATGGATGTCCCGTAGACATATCCCATATTTTTATTGACTCCATTATTGGTGGTCTCCATTTCCAATTGAGGATCAGGAAACATATTGGCAGTCTGAATGGCTGCTTCCGCCATGCTTACATTGTATCTCTGAGAGGCATATCCCAGATTCTTATTTCCGACAAGACCCAGGTATTCTTCGAAATGTAAAAGTTCTTTTTCCTGTGCCTTTATACCTGTGATGCTGAGCAATACTACAGATAATATGATAAAACGAACTCTAATTTTCATCTGATTCCAAATTTTGTTTTCCGTTACGGCTCTCAGCCATAAAATAAATAGCCGGCAGAGCGAATAATGTTAAAATAGTAGAGAACATCAATCCATAGACAATTACGGTTGCCAATGGCCGCTGTACATCTGAACCAATCCCTGTAGCCAATGATGCCGGGAATAATCCGATGACAGCAACTGTTGCCGTCATCAGCACCGGTCTGAAACGATCTCGGGCTCCCTTAATGGCCGCCTGTTTCAGCTCATATCCCTTTTTGCGGAGATCATTGATGTGAGAAATCATGATTACCCCGTTCTGGATGGCTACCCCGAACAATGCGATAAATCCTACCGCAGAAGAGACATTCAGAGACATTCCCCGGATATTGAGCGCGAGCATTCCGCCAAATAAAGCTAACGGAACAATGGACATCAGTACCAAAGCCTGTTTGAAGTCCCCAAATGCACCATACAACAGCAGGAACATAATAGCCAGTGCCAATGGAACAATAAATGCCAGCCTGGAATATGCTCTGTTTTGATTTTCAAACTGTCCCCCCCATTTAATCTGGTATTTCTCATGATCGTATTTAATGTCTTTTTCAATTTTATCCTGTGCTTTTTTCAGGAAAGAGGAAAGATCGGTTCCTCTCAGATTCAGTTTTACGGTAAGATGGCGTTTGTTCATTTCCCGGGTAATGGTACTTTCTCCGGTACTTAATTTTACTTCGGCTACCTGAGACAGCGGAATTTTCGCTCCGGAAGCTGAGGTCAGCATCAGGTTTCCGATTTTATCCGGAGTATCGCGGCTATCTTCCGTGTAACGACAGGAAATATCATAAACTTTATTGCCAATAAAAATCTGCGAAATTGCTTTTCCTCCCAATGCCACTTCAATAAGGTCGGCAACATCTGCCACATTCAGTCCATACTGAGCGATCTTATCCCTATTGGCAATGATTTGCAGCTGAGGCAGCGGCGGCTCCTGATCGATGGCAAGATCTGCCGAACCCGGAATTTTATTCAAGGTAGACAACACATTTTCTGCAATACGTCTGGTTTCTTTAAAGTCTTCTCCATATACTTTTACAACCAGTTCACTGTGGGCTCCGGAGATTTTATCCATTACCCCGTCAATCATGGGCTGTGAAAAGCCTACCGTAAATCCGGGCATGTCTTTATAATCTGCTGCGAGTTCTTTGATGAGGTCTGCTTTTGTTTTTCCGGAAGGCCATTCGCTGTAAGGTTTTATTCCTATGGATACTTCAAAGTGAGAAGCGGTCCATGGGTCGGTACCATCGTCATTACGCCCTGCCTGGATCATCATATAAGTGATTTCGGAATGTTTCAGGGTGCGGGCACGCAGTGTATCACTCATTTCTTTTGATTTGGCTAAAGATATTCCCGGAGGTAGCTGTACCTGAAGCCAGATGGAGCCTTCATCCAGTTCCGGAAGGAAATCTTTCCCTACGGTGTAAGACAAAATTCCGGAGGATATTAAAACCATGATAATCGGAATGATAACTCTTTTGGGAGCCTGCATTATTTTTTCTATTCTTTTTCCATAGGCTGTTACAAGTTTTTCCAGCCATTTATTATGATAGATTTTTTGTGGTTTGCGGTAGATGACATATGCCAATCCCGGGATCAGAAGTAAGGCTACTGCGAGTGCACCCAATAGGGCATACCCTACTGTAAAAGCCATAGGTGTAAAAAGTTTTTTCTCTACTCTTTCAAAAGCGAATAACGGCAGATAAGCGGTAATGATAATAATTGTTGAAAAGAAAATGGGTTTGGCCACTTCAATCACTCTTTGGGTAATTGTTTTTTCTTCCAGTGCTTCTTCCGGATTTTCTTCCCTTTTCTTCAGAATCGTTTCCAGCATTACGATAGCGCCATCCACAATGATTCCGAAATCAATGGCTCCCAGTGAAAGGAGGTTTGCAGGAATGTTGGTAAAATGCATCAGTATAAAGGCAAACAATAAAGAAAGCGGAATGGTAATAGCTACCAGTAATGCACCTCTCCAGCTTCCAAGAAATACGATCAGTACAATAATCACCAATACGATTCCCTCTGTAAGGGTATGAGAAACTGTGGTAAGGGTCGTTTTTACCAGGTCTGTCCTGTCCAGAAAAGCATGAATTTGTACTCCGGGAGGAAGTGTTTCCGTATTCAGCTCTTCAATAGCTTCATGTACTCCTTCCAGTACCTGTGAAGGATTTTGGCCTCTTAATAAAAGTACAATTCCTTCCACACTTTCAGAGTAATTCCGTTTTCTGTCGGTATAGCCAAGAATTCCTTTTCTCTCCAGGTTTCCGTATTTCAGTGTTCCTACATCATTTAAAAAAACAGGGACTCCATTTTGCGTTTTTACGACAATTTTTCCAAGGTCATTTAAATCCTTTACCAATCCTATTCCACGAATGACATACGCAAGGTTTCCGCGGGGAAGCATGCTACCTCCTGCACTTACATTGTTCTTGGAAATGGTTTCAGTGACTTCCGACAGAGAAAGTCCGTACTGTTCAAGTTTATGTGGATCCAGTTCGATCTGAAACTGAGTGGTAATTCCTCCGAAATTGGTGACGTCAGCAATTCCGGAAACCTGTTTGATCCGCGGAATGATGACGAATTTTTGTAAATCCGTCAGCTCCCGAAGGCTGTGGTTGTTGCTTTCGATGATGTAGCGATATACTTCGCCGATAGGAGAGGTGAGAGGATCCAGCCCTGGTTGTGCACCGTAGGGAAGTGTAACATCTGTCAGTCTTTCCTGAATACGCTGCCGCGCCCAGTAGTCGTCGATACCATCATCGAAAACCATAGTAATGATGGATAGTCCGAAGGTACTTTTGCTTCTCATCACATGCATTCCGGGAAGTCCATTCAGTGATCTTTCCAAAGGGATGGTGATTTGCTGTTCCACTTCTTCAGCGGCTAGCCCGGGAACCTGTGTTACAACCTGTGAGGTTACATCAGCAATATCAGGATAGGCTTCTATGGATAGTCTGGTCCAGGAATAATACCCAAAGAACCCCAATAAAAGGAAGAGGGCCAGCATCAGCCATCTCTTCTGTATAGAGATTGTCAGTAATTTCTTCATAGTTTTTGATTTCGCATCATTTTACATTATTTCGCATCCAGCATATAAATTCCTCCTTCAGTCATGATGGTTTCTCCAGGCTTTAAACCTGATGTGATTCTCACTGTTTTCTGATCGGTTTCTCCCGTTGTTACAGAACGTTTGGTAAACTGGTTCTTACCTGTTTTTGTCCATACATACTGGGAACTGTCCTGCTGCATGAGAGCCGTAACGGGAATCATCACAGTCTTTTCGGGTGTTGTTGAGAAATTCACAGTGGCATACATTCCCGGTTTTAGTTTTCGATCCGGGTTATCACATTCAATAAGAACTTTGATGCTTCGGGTATCTTCATCTACAATTTCATTGATGTGGTAAACCTTCCCGGTGATATTTCTGTCCGGATAGGCACTTACTTTTACGGAAACCTGATCTCCGGGATTAACAAAACGAATGTCTTTTTCCTTTACATCACCCGAGATCCAGACTTTGGATAATTCTGCGATAATCATCACCGGATCAGCATCTCCTTTCAGATATTGGCCGTTTACAATTTTGTTGGAGATAATTTCGCCATTGATGGGAGCTCTTACAATGAGAGGACTTCCTATACCTCCTCCTTTGCTGTTATATACCTTTAATGCAGAAGAAGCATTGGACAGTGATGTTTTTTTATTTTTAAAATCTGTTTCAGCTTCGTCCAGTTCTTTTTGAATGCCCACGCCATGCTTGACAAGATCCTGCTGGCGTCTGTAATTCTTTTCTGCAAGCTGTACATCATTCAATGCATCTGTGTAATCCTTTTGAACTGAAAAATAATCGGAAGAAAGGATTTCAAAAAGAGGGCTGCCGGCAGAAACATTCTGTCCAAGCTGAATAAAAGATTTGGTAATTCTTCCTGAAAAAGGACTGGCGATTTCTGCATAATGATTGGGAATGGCCTGAATCGTTCCTGCCGAAACAACACCATCGCTGTGCTCCTGCTCTGTGACGGTCTGTGTTTTAATTTTTTTGAAAACAGGATTGTTTTCCGGAACAATAACCTGATCCCCCTTTATCTGGAGATCATGATCCTGAGGGGTTTCACTTTTGGGATTTTTACAAGAGGTAACAAATGCCAAAAGTACCATTGTTAAGACTGTTTTTTTCATATAAGATGTTTATAACCAATAATTTAATTTAATTTTATTTCAATCAAGTGATATTTTTTAAGCCTTACAGCCATTGTCCGAATTTTCTGATAAACCATTGTTTCACAAATTGGGTTAGCACACAATATCCAGTAAGAATTCCTATTAAATAAGGAAAATAGCTCAGAGGTAAAGGCTGCATTTTCAGGTATTCTGCCATGGGGGTGAAAGGGATCAGAATTCCGATCAGTATGATCAGACTTGTCAAAGCAACTACAGGTGCTGCTGCCCAGCTTTGGATGAATGGGATTTTTTTCGTTCGGATAATATGAACAATCAAGGTCTGGGATAACAAACCTTCTACAAACCAGCCTGTCTGAAATAAACTTTGATGCTCAGGAGTATTGGCTTTGAAGATGAAGAACATCACTGCAAAAGTCATATAATCAAAAATGGAACTCAAAGGGCCTATGTACAGCATAAACTTTTTAATGCTTCCGGCTTCCCATTTTTTCGGTTTCTCCAGAAAATCTTTATCCATAGTATCCCAAGGAATGGACGATTGGGATACATCATACAACAGATTCTGAGTTAAAATTTGTAAAGGAAGCATCGGCAGAAACGGAAGCAGTGCACTCGCTCCAATCATACTGAACATATTCCCGAAATTGCTGCTGGCAGTCATTTTTATATATTTAACAATATTTCCGAAAGTTCTTCTGCCGTAGATTACTCCACTTCGCAAAACCATCAGATCCTTTTCCAGCAGGATGATATCAGCACTTTCCTTGGCAATGTCTGCTCCTGTATCCACAGAAATTCCGACATCAGCTTCCTTAATCGCAGCTGCATCATTGATGCCGTCTCCCATGAATCCTACAGTATGACCTTTTGATCTCAGTATTTTTACAATACGCTGTTTTTGTAATGGGCTTACTTTAGCAAAAACAGAATAGAGATCCATATTCTGAAGAAGTTCGTCATCGCTCATATTGTCGAGTTCATCGCCAAGCATGATGGTGTTGATAGGAATTCCTACATCATGACAGATTTTTTTAGCAACAATATCGTTGTCCCCGGTGACCACTTTTATTTCTACCCCCAGTTTATGTAGGGCCTTGATACTTGGCTCTGCGGATGGTTTTGCAGGATCAAGAAATCCCATAAATCCTGTAAGAATAAGATTGTTTTCGTCTGCTACAGAATAATTCAGCGGATGGTCACCATCAAATTCGCGGATGGCAATTAATAATACCCGAAGTCCTTCAGCATTCAGTTTTTCAGACATTCTGATAATCTGCTGTTTCATAAGCTCATCCAACGGAACCGTATTGTCATTCTCAATATGCAGACTGTGATCTTCTCCTGGATCTAAGGCGTATTTGCACAGCGGAAGCATTTCTTCTACAGCGCCTTTGGAAATCATCAAATGTTTTCCTTTGGACGTATTCAGGATGACAGACATTCTTCTTCTTTCGAAGTCGAAAGGAATTTCGTCTACTTTCTGGTAAAGTTCATCTGCTTTCATCAGGTTATGAACTTCAGCATGGTCCAGAACAGCCTGATCCAGAAGATTTTTAAGACCAGTCTGGTGAAAGCTGTTGAGGTACCCCCATTTTAAAACTTCATCATCCTCAATACCGCGTACATTCAGATGTGTTTCCAATACAATTTTGTCAAGAGTAAGCGTTCCTGTTTTATCGGTACAGAGAATATCCATCGCTCCGATATTCTGAATGGCATTTAATCTTTTTACGATCACCTTTTTTTTGCTCATATTGACGGCCCCTTTAGCGAGGTTGGCGGTAACAATCATGGGAAGCATTTCAGGGGTAAGGCCTACAGCTACAGCAATGGCGAACAATAGAGCCTGCATCCAGTCTCCTTTTACCAATCCGTTGATGATAAAAATAACGGGAGTCATGATCAGCATAAACCGGATCAGCAGATAGCTTACTTTATTAACCCCAATATCAAAAGCTGTTTCAGGTCTTTTGGAAACAAGGCTTCTGCTGATGCTTCCGAAATAGGTGAAAATACCGGTATTGGCAACCACCACTGTTGCTGATCCACTTACTACGTTGGTTCCCATAAAGCATATGTTTGGCAGACTAAGTGGATTCCGGTTTTTGACATCTCTGACAGGGAGTGCATTTTTTTCCACCGGAAGTGCTTCTCCAGTCAGAATTGATTCACTGATGAAAAGGTCTTTGCTTTTAAGAATTCTACAGTCGGCGGGAACCATATCGCCAGCGGATAAAATAACAATATCTCCAGGGACAATTTCAGTGATTTCTATTTCTTCACTTTCACTGAATTTTCTTTTGGTGAGACAGCTTGTTTTTACCATCTTCTTTAATGCTTCTGCAGCTTTGTTGCTTCTGAACTCCTGAATAAATCTCAGGACTGTACTGAGCAGAAGCATAACGCAGATTATAATACTGGTACTGAAATCCTTTTCACCTGCCGGAACAAGGATGACATCAATGAACAACGAGATTACTGCGATGCAGGCCAGGATATAATTAAACGGATTAAAAAAAGAATGGGCAAACTGCTTCAGCCACGAGGGAGCCTTTTGGGTAGCTATCTCATTCCTGCCATAAATTTTCAGTCGATCTTTTACTGTATTTTCGCTGAGTCCTTCTTCTGAAGTTTCCAGCAAGGCGTAAATCATTTTTTCGTTCTCAGCAGCAGCTTCTTTCAATTTGACAAGCGCCGCCGAATTGAGATTTTTGTTGGAAGATTTTTTTAACATTGCTTCAATGGTTGTTTTTTACATGTTACAAATCGTTTTCAGTACCTATAATTTCCCAGCTTACTTTGATGACTTTATCTTCAATTGTCAATCGGCTGGCTGTTTTTTCCATAAAACTGTCTTGTGGAGTAGAAGCATGTACTTCTGCTGTAATAATGGCATTTTCGGGGAGGCCATTGTCATCACTGGTTAAAGATTTCAGTAATACTTTATCATTTCCGCTGAGAGATTGCATCAGTTGTACCCGGATATGATTTTCCACTTCGCTTTTGCATTTGATGCTCAGAAGATATTCGGTATAATGGTTTCTGTTATTGATATTGTTTCCCAGTTTCACTCCCAAAGGACGGAGAATGACGTGGGTGAGAATTATAAATCCGCTGGTAATGGCTGCTTCCAAAGGAAATCCCATGGCGCTGAGCGCTCCTACAGATGCTGAGCACCAAATGGTAGCCGCTGTATTGAGCCCTCTTACAGTAAGACCGTCTTTCATAATGACACCTCCACCGAGAAAACCAATACCGCTTACAATATAAGAGGCTATTCTGCCTGTGGCATCCCCTCCGATTCTGATGGAAAGAAGAACGAATGCGGCAGAGCCAAGGCATACAAGGGTATTGGTACGAAGGCCGGCACTTTTCTGACGCCATTGTCTTTCAAAGCCAATACTTGCGCCCAAAGCAAATGCGGTAAGGAGGCGGAGGGTAAATTCTAATGTATTCATAGCTTTTCCTGTTTTTTATAAAGCTTTTCAGCGGTACGGGAAAAGTGAGTACAACTGAGCTTTTAAGATTGATAATTACTGTAGGGATCTGAGTCCATATGCTTTGTTTTTGCAGTGCAAAAGTAGAAACCACTGCTTTCTTTTACCGTTAGAAAAGCTTTAGAATGTTATTAGAAAATTATTAGAAAAAGAGATCTGCCTGTTTAGGATTACAAATAATCATTCATTAGGTCTCTTAATAATTGAAAACTGTACCCATATTGAAAGGTAAAATTTCAATACATTTGGGGGCAGATTATTTTATTGGTGAATGTTATGATTTATAATATAAAATAAGAGTTTGTTTAATCCCGGAAACTTCTTTCCAGCATCTTTAGAATTATAAATTGTAGAAATGAAAAAATCAAACATAGCGATACCTGCTACATTGTTGGCAATCATATGTGTACAGGGTGGAGCTTCCATCGCCAAACAGCTTTTTCCTGCTATCGGAGCTATTGGTACTGTAACCTTAAGAATTGTACTTTCGGCTGTTCTGCTTACGTTGATTAACCGTCCGAAATTTTTACAGTTTAACAGACAAAAATGGAAGTATTGTGCAATGTACGGAATAGGATTAGCAGCAATGAATCTTATTTTTTATATGGCGATTCAAAGAATTCCGTTGGGGTTGGCCGTTACGGTGGAATTTGCGGGACCTTTATTTCTGGCATTGGCATTGTCCCGTAAACTGCTGGATGTTGTATGGGCATTACTGGCTTGCGTGGGAATCCTGCTGATTGTTCCATGGCAGAATGATCATATTGATTTGGCTGGACTTGGGCTTGCCTTTCTTGCGGGAATGTTCTGGGCTGTTTATATTGTAATGGGGGGTAAAGTTTCCAAAATAATGGATGGAAAAGATGCTGTGACCACAGGAATGTTATTTGCCAGTCTTGTGATTATTCCTTTTACCATATGGGATGGAGCGGTTTTCAATCTTACCCCGGATATTTTTGTAAAAGGGCTGGGGGTAGCGATTCTATCCAGTGCTTTGCCGTTTTCACTGGAAATTATGGCATTGAAAAGACTTCCTGCCAAGACTTTCAGTATTCTGATGAGCCTGGAACCCGCATTTGCTGCTCTTTCCGGTTTGGTTTTTCTTTCAGAAGAATTATCTTTTCTGCAATGGATTTCTATTACATGTGTAATTACTGCGAGTATTGGGACTACTGTTTTCAATAAAAAATCTCTTTCTCATGAGTAAAGGGAGAGCCTTACATGATATCAAATATTACTGTAAAAATAGTCTTGTCATGATCCGATGCTACAGTAATTTTTGCATTATGGAGTAAAATAATTTTCTCGGCAAGGAATAAACCTATGCCATGTCCTTTCTCCTGTTTTGATGTCTCGCTTCTGTAAAAAGGTTTGAAAATATGTTGCAGATCTTCCTGATTAATGTTATTTCCAGTATTGGTAAAACGAATCAAAAGAATCTTGGAACTGGTTCGGACATCTATCGAGCAAATGTGTTCTGGTGAATATTTACAGGCATTATCAATAAGGTTGTTGAAAGCCACCTGCAACAGATATTCGTTACCCTGAATAATAAGCTGTTGCTCCTCTACAGTATCATGTATGTTCAACGAAACTTTATATCCGGAATTTTCTTTTATGATTTTGGTGTAAGACTCCAGAAGAACTTCATCAAGACGAACTTCTGAAAAACTGATTTCATTGGGGTCATAGCTTGCTTTAGCGAGATCCATTAAGCTATTGGAAAGCTTTACCATATTGCGGGCATCTTCCAAAGCGCATTGGATAGTTTCCTGATATTCTTCTTTGGTTTTATCTTTTTCAGAAGCCAGTTCCAGTTCGGCGATAATAGCAGATAGTGGTGTTCTCAGTTCGTGTGAAATATTGGATACAAAATGCTTTTGTGAGTCAAAAGAATTTTCAAGCCGCTCCAGCATCCCGTTGAAGTTTTGGGCAAGCTCATTGAGTTCGTCTTTTTCCTTCGTTGTTTTCAGTCGTAACTGTAGTTTTCCGGCTGTAATTTTTTTAATCTGGTTTACCATTTCACTGAGCGGGCTCAATGCTTTTTTGGAAAGAAAGATTCCGGCCAGATAGATCAGGATCAGAATACTGAAGAATGAGATAATACTGATGGTAAGCAGGTGAGTAAGATAATCATATCCGTATTTATCATAAGATGCAGCGGTTACGGCATAAGATTTTCCTTCATAATGATAGACCATCCCGATAACCTGCAAATCGTTTAAAAAGAAACTGATTTTCTTTTTCTGGAATATCTCAGAAAGCATTTCCGGGGTTTCTTTTACATAATCTACTTTGGCATCATCATGATAAATCAGTTTCTTATGGGCATCATAAATAGCAACCTGAACCTCGTTGAGTGTTCTGGTGTTGTTTTTATAAAGCTTATGCATCTCCTGTTCTGGAAGAGAACTACGGAAAAACAAATCCGCCTTGGCTATTGCTTCATTTTGAAGTTCGCTGTAATAGGATTTTTCTCTGGCTTCTTTAGATGAATAATAAATCGAAACGCTGTAAACACTTAAAAGCATTGCAGTGATTAAGGTAAAAAGCAGCGTAAGTCGGGTTCTTATTTTCATCCGGATATTTTTAATTCATCGTAATGATTACTATACTAGGCCTGATTCGTAGTCTTTTTTCAGAATAAATCCCATGCCGGCTTTGGTGTGGATCAGCTTCACTTCAAAATCTTTATCAATTTTCTTTCGGAGATAATTGATGTATACATCAATAAAATTGGTTCCCGTATCAAAGTGGGTTTCCCATACTTTCTCTGCAATTTCACTTCGGGAAAGGACCTTTTCTGAATTTTCCAGCATGAATTTTAAAAGATTAAATTCTTTTGGAGTCAATTTTATCGGGGTATGGTCTCTGCTGACTGTTTTCTGTTCCAGGTTCATTTCGATTCCTTCATATTTAAGAACAAAAACCTGTTGCTGTCTCTGTTGTGAAAAACGCTTCAGAAGTACTTTGATTCTTGCTACCAGCTCACGCATTTCAAAAGGTTTGGTCAGATAATCATCAGCTCCTGCATCAAACCCTTCCAGCTTGTCATCAGTGGTTCCCAGAGCTGTCAGCATAATCACGGGAAGATTGGGTTTTAATATTTTGATCTCATTACAGAATTCAAGACCGTTTTTTTTAGGCAGGACGATATCTGTAACTACCAGGTCAAAATTGGTCTGCAAAGCCAGCTTTAAACCTGTTGTTCCGTCATACGCCATGGTAACCTCAAATGCAGCTTCCTGAAATCCTTTTGCAATCAGTTTTGAAAGCCTGTCATCGTCTTCAACTAATAAAATATGTGGCATAAGTATCTGGGAAGTGTTTGGGTTGGTGTGAAGAATAGATCAATATTCCCACAAATGTAATGAATTCTATTTTGTAATTTTGGGATCGAAAGTAGAATAGAATGTCAGAATTTAAAATATTTTTTAGCAGTAAGATTAAAGAAATGAGTCTTGCCGGGTTTTTATCCTGTTTCATAATCCTGTTGGTTCAGTGTAATAATCCCCATACCAACAAAGTTCAGCTCAGGAATGGAGACCTGCTTTTTGTAACCGCTAAAGAATCGGGGCTTTCCGGTGCTATTAATAATGTTACTCAAAAACAGAAGACCGCTTCATTTGATCACATAGGAATTCTGGAAAAAGAAGGAAACCGGATGTTTGTTCTCCATGCCGCTCCCAAGGGTGGGTCTCAGAAACAGGATATAAAGGATTTTCTCAAAGACCAGAAAGAAGAAGGGCAGGAGGTGATTGTTTACCGTTTAAAACCAGAATATCAGAAAACAATTCCCGGTGCTGTTGAAAAGGCAAATTCTATGGTTGGAAAACCTTATAACTTCAATTATATTCTGGATGAAAATTCGTATTACTGTTCCGATTTTGTAGAAAGAGCTTTCCGGGCAGAACATATTTTCAAACTGGAACCCATGACATTTATTGATCCCAAAACAGGAAAAACGAACACATTCTGGGAAGAATTTTACGCCAAAAAAAAACTGAAAGTACCTGAAGGAGAGCCAGGTTGTAATCCTAACGGTCTTGCCGGTTCTGATAAACTGGAAAGGATAGATAAACTTTAGAATTGAGGGAGAAGCTGATATGGCTTCTTTTTTTTTTGTTAAATTTTAAAAAATATTAGTCTACTAATTTGGTGGACTAATATTTTTTTATATTTTTGTCACAGATTTACATGCAGAATGCAATATGATCTGATAATGTTTAACCCAAAAATGTTTAGCAATGATTACACCTAATCCCGGCCTGCAGGTTTTGCAAAATAAAATAAGCCTGCCTAAAAAAGAATTATTACTGGAAATAGAGTTGAATGGCAAAATGAAATTTGAACATTTAATGAATACCATCTATAATCAGTTTGGAATTTGCCATAGAGTGTTATCTGCTAATGTAGAGTACGTGAACGGATATAGTTTCGGTTCGGTTCAGTTATATATTAATGTCAATTCAGAAGATTTCCAACAGCTTGAAATCTATCTGAATAAAAATAAACTTATCAATACGACGGTAGAATATACCTGCAGAACCTATTTTTAAGTGAGATTCATATAGTTTTAATTACTCAAAGTGTCCGGTTCTTTTACCGGGCACTTTTTATTTTATGCTAAAAGTAAATTAAAGCAGAAGAATCGTTGTCCGGAACAAAATTCCCCTCTTTCGGAGGAGTGGCGAAAATTCAAAGAATTTTTGAAGGGGCGGTAAAAAGAAAAAAGCGCTCAGATTACTCTGAACGCTTCTATATTAAATAAAATAATCTTAAATTCTTTCGATATCAGCACCAATTGCTTTCAGTCTTCCATCGATATTTTCGTATCCTCTGTCGATTTGCTCGATATTGTGGATAATAGATTT
>JASLCD010000003.1 GCA_030146295.1 Chryseobacterium sp. | reverse complement strand
AGTTACCATTTTGTATTATTTTTAATTATTTGACTTTTTTTTATCAATCTTTCAATTGCAATATTACTACTTTCAAATCACGTGCCAAAGTAAATACTTATGATGTATATCAGTGTATTACGGTGGTTTGTGTTCATTTATTGGTTAATTTTTGTTTACATTAAATTAATGCATTATTGAGAATTTATTAATACTTTTATTATTCTCTCTGTAAAATTATGTGAAAACGTTAATCGTTTGTCGACTTCTATATTGGAGTTGATAAAACAAATAATAAATAATGCTTAGCATAATATCGCTTCAAAGTGTATTTTTTGATCATAAATTTTTCACGTGAAAATGATTTTTATGTTAAGAAAATTTATTTTTAGCTCCGTTTTTCGTTCGGAATTTTTGTCAGATGTCACATTTCATGACATGGAGAAATATTGTTTTTGTGCCAGGGAAGAGCAATAAATTGGTATAATGGCATATTTTTTCACTCCGTTCAAATCCTGAACGGAGTTGTAAATAAGGTACTTAAGTCATCTTAAGTGCCTGTAGAAAATATAATCAGATGACTGGTATTCGGGAAACTGAAATTTTCACAGCGAAATAAAAGCAGAGCAACCAGGGATTTCTCTGGGATACATAGAGAATCCTATCGCTATTCCTTTTTTGGAATGAGCGCAGTGCTTTTGTTACTTTTGTACAAAGAATAAATTTATGGGACGCAGTTATATTTTTCTTGCTTTAGCTATTGTATTTGAGATCATCGCTACGAGTTTTCTAAAAAAATCTGAGGAATTCTCCAAACTATGGCCATCCGTAGTGACAGTTATAGGATATGCCTGTGCTTTTTATTTTTTAAGTCTTACCCTTCGTCAGATCCCTGTAGGAATTACCTATGCCATATGGTCCGGGGTGGGAATCGTCTTTATTACAATGATAGGGGTTATCGCCTTCAAGCAGATTCCGGACCTGCCGGCCATTATCGGTATTGCTTTCATCGTAATCGGAGTGATTATTATTAATGTATTTTCAAAAATGGGAACGCATTAAAAAATAATCTCCTGATGCTTTTGCATCTGTTTCCAGTGTTGAGACCTTTTTTTGTATAAGAAGAATTTTCCCAGTTTATATTTGAATTTTAAATAGCCCCGGAATTCAATTCCTTTAAACAAAGTAAAAGGTATTGCGGGATTTTCTTCCAAAGACTCTCTGATGCCTTTACTGAATACGGTAGGACCTGTTGTGGCATGTATATTACGGGGATAGCGGTGATTGTTTATATTATCGATCATCAATTCCAATGTTTTCTTTAGAAAAGGATGGTTTTTATTGAAAATAAGTGCCCATTGCACATACAGATTTTCGTGCCTTTCCACACTGATCACAGCTTCATCATCTTCTTTGATAAGTTTTTCAAACGGTTGTATAATGCTGCTGTCGATATCCAGATATATCCCGCCTTTTTTATATAAAACAGCATATCTGAAGAAATCTGCTTTTGCCGCTCCTATAGTCAGTTTACGGTAGCTTTTAATATATTCAGGAGGAAATTCCTCGGTGATAAAATTCTCTATATCCTGGTCATCATAGAAAAAATAGCGGTATCCAGGGTTTTTCCTTTTCATATTCCAGATGTGATATCGGGTAATCAAAGGAAGTTTTTTAGTTATAAAAGTCTGAAATATTTGTTTAGGTACTGCCATTTTCTATTTTTTAGTATGTTCTTATTAAAATCCCGAAATCATTTTTCATCAACTATGTGCGTGTACTAATAAGATTTTTCATGAAAGAGAGAAATCATCTCCAAGTGTGAAACAGCTTATGCTTAGCTGGAGTTTTGATTGTATTTTATGAAAATGGTTAAATGCTGAATGATGAAAATTTTAATTTTATTTTAATCTCCGGCTCTGGGAATGTTGATAATAAGTTCAGATATTGTAAAAATCAAAGCTATACGGGGATTGCAATAGCTTTGCTGATTTTATTTTGTTCTTTTTCTTTCAAAAGGATTATAAGAAATTCCGGCATTGAAATAGAAGGATGGTTTATAAGTTCCTTTCCAGAGATAGTCATTAAAGGAATCCTGCTTATTAAAAGCTCTGGAGTTGATATTAGCTCTGAGCCCGGTTTTAAAAGTTCCTATAAAGTTTCCACCCAGATTATGCTCATAGATCACACCGGAATTGAGGGCAACCTGCCGGAATTCATATGTATTGTTATTGCGGTAGGTATAAAATGATGTATTATCCATTTCCGTTCCCAGAGAAAGCCTTCCATTGGAAGAAACATCTTTTCGGACCAATACTTTTTTCGGAAGCAGAATATCCAGTACCCATCCGCTATTGAATCTGTTTTCATAAGCAAAGACAGGCAGCACAGGAATCTGGGCACTGGGATCAATAATGCCTGCCAGCCCGATAGACATTTTTGTTTTTGGAGTGGCTTTTAAAACTAATGAAGCAGTTACCAACCCTCTGAGACGCTCAAAATGCTGATCACTTCCATCTGCAGAAATGCTGGCCGAGTAGATGGCTGTTTTCTTGAACAGCCTTGAAAAATAGCTCAGATTAACGGATTCTGAATGATAATGGAAGTTTTCCTCAGTTTCAGTTCCGGGGATGACAGAATTTTCGTTCCTGATCGAAGTGTAATGATAGTTCAGCGAAGTACTCAATAGCCAGTTTCTCTTCTTGATAAAGTAAATATTGGCATCTGCTTTCATCTGCTGAAAACTCTTTGCCCTGTTGTCCGGCAGATCCTGTCCCTGAAGCCGTGAAGAGAAAGAGGAGGGAGTGACAAAGGTATATTCAGCATTAAAGTTACGGGCCTGCGGAATTTTATCAGCAAAAAAAGCACGGACTTTCAAGGGAATGCTGTCTTTCTTCTGGGCATAAGTCATGTTTTTCAAAGGGAGTATTGCCAATGGAACAAGGGCTCTTCGCAATATTTTCATGGAAGTTATTTTAAGGGTTGAATTACAGATTGGAAAAAGTTGAATGTGAAAATTCTGTCGTAGAATATATCCAGGCTGTTTTCGATGATGGCATCCGTATAGCTCGCGGTATCCGGAATAAAAGTTTCCTCTACAAAAACAAACCAGAGTTCTGAAAGTCCGTATCTTCTTCTAAACTCTTCAGAAGCATTACTGTCAGGCACAGGAGAGTGCTTCAGATCACAAAACAAAATTCCTTTCTTACCCCCATGATCTTCCACAATATTAATAGGATGATGAAGGTAGCTGAGAATTTTCATTTTCGGTTCAAAGCATTCTACAAAATGATGTAAATCTATGAGCTGTATTACTTTTTCCTCCTGTTGAGATTCTGTCATAAAGAAACATTCTAATGATATTTCCTGAGTCAGTTCATGAAAAGCTGTTAATTCCATAAGTGTCATTTTACAGTACAAAGGAATAGAGAAAAGTACCGCGTGAATTTGTTTTTATACAAAATGGCAGGTATTTTATACAAAATCCCAAAGCTTAATAATTGGTATAATAAAATGCAGGTTTTGTATAATAAAATAGTTGTAATTTCCGTTATTGTCTATTTTTGTTAATGATAAAATGAGCCTGTTGTATGAAATACAGTCCGCAGAAATTTGAAGAAACATTTGTAATAGATTTTTTGGTGGAAGCAAAGTACAGATTCCGAAGGCATTTGCTGTTTCTGATCTTCTTTTTCTTTTTGCTGTATAGTGCGCGGTTCTGGCACTGGTATTCCGGATTGTATCAGTATTATGTTTTATTCTTTGTATATATCATTCTGATTGCAATGGTTTACATTAATATATACGTATTGGTTCCCCGGTTTTTCTTTAAAACAAAATATCTTACCTATCTTGTATTGCTTGTTTTGATGGGAGTGGCAGGACTCAATTTCATCGGGTATAGTTTTAGGCATCTTTTTGAAGAGTTCAGAACGCAGTATATTCCGAAAGACAACGAAAGAGGAGGTATCTATGAAGGTGTTCTGATGTGTATTCCGATTATTCTTACCACCACCACCATAAAACTTTTACAAAAATGGATCAGTGATAACAAAAGAATCAGTGAGCTGAGTACTTTAACTCTGAATATGGAACTGAATGAACTGAGAAATCAGATCAATCCCCATTTTCTTTTTAATATGCTGAATAATGTAAAAGCGCTTATCAGAACAGATCCTGCAAAAGCTTCCGTTGTTATTGTAAAACTTTCTGAATTTCTCAGATACCAGCTGTATGAAAACAGTGAAGAAAAAACGTTACTGACTTCAGAAATTGATTTTCTCTCCAATTTTTTAAACCTTGAAAAAATAAGACGCGATAATTTCTCTTTTGAAATCCGGACAGATGTAGATAAAAGAACGATCAGCAGTATATTTATTCCGCCGAATTTGTTTACCACTTTCGTTGAAAATGCCGTTAAACACAGCGTAGATATCAGTGGAGGAGAGTCATATGTGAAAATAGAACTCAATATCAGGAATAAAGAGCTTCATTTTATGTGTGTCAATTCAAGGAGTGCAGGTTATAGGGTTTCGGACACAAAAAGCAGCGGACTTGGACTGGCCAATATCACCAGAAGACTTGAGCTTCTTTATAGTGATACCTTCGGGCTGCAGATAGAATCAGATGATAAAGAGTATAGTGTAAATTTAAAAATTCCTGTGTGATGAATTGTATTATAGTGGATGACGAACCCCTGGCAAGATCCGAAATGAGATCGCTGATCGCTGAAATTTCCAATATTGATGTCCTTGGTGAGTTTTCCAATGCGCCATCTGCCCTGGATTTTCTTAAAGATAATGAAGTAGATCTTATTTTCCTTGATATAGAAATGCCCATGGTGACAGGCCTTGAGTTTGCAGAAATGCTTCCCAAAAAATCGCTGATCATTTTTACAACCGCCTATTCTCAATACGCGTTGAAGAGCTATGAACTGGAAGCGGTAGACTATCTCCTGAAACCTATTGATTCCCAAAGGCTGGAAAAAGCAATTGATAAAGCGGTACTTTACACCGAGCTTTTGTCTAAAGATACCGTGAAAAATACCGTAGAATCGAATACTGCAGATTTTTTATTTATTAAAGCTGAGCGAAGATTCTATAAAATCGGTTTTTCCGATATTAAATTTATTGAAGGGCTCAAAGATTATGTGGTTATTCATACGAAGCAGCAAAAGCTCATCACGGCAATGAATTTAAAAACCATTCATCAGAAGATTTCCGGGGAGACCTTTATCAGGGTCAGCAAATCCTACGTGGTCAATATGAATTATATAGATTCATTCGACAATCATAATATATATATTGAAGACTCCGAGATTCCTCTTGGAGAAGTATACAGAGCCGAGTTCTTTACCAGATTTGCCGGAGGACTCCTGAATTCAGACTGATTTATGAGTAATAGGTAATGAGCAATAATAAATATCATGCAAGTGATCAGAAAATCTGTGTAATCAGTGGAAAAAACAGAGTATTATAATTCGATAGAAACGGGCTTCAGCCCGTTTAAATAAATCAATTTTTTTCAACGGCTTTAGCCGAAAATTTAAAATAGCTGTTCATTTAATAAAGTTTCTGATCCCTTTCACAATAAAAACTTCTCCTTTTTCCAACCCCGGTTTGCTTTTTAACTAATTTTTGTCCACAAATTGGGCACACAGATTTTGTATGGACCAGCCAATGCTTCTTCAAGAGGAATTCTCTTTTCCATTTCAAAAAATCAAAACTGTAATTCCTGGCTTCGGCAATAAGCTCTTTTCTTTTTTTAGCAGGAAGGTTACCCAGTAAACTTTCAGGCTGCACTCCAATTTTGAAAAGAACCTCATTCTTAATAATATTGCCTACTCCTGAAAAAATATCCTGATTCATCAATGCATCACAAACCATCATTTTTGGATTGGATTTTAATTTTTCTTCCGCTTTTTTGGGATTCCATTGGTCACTCATTACATCAGCTTCCCAATCAATTGTTGAAAGATATTCAAGCGGTACCGATTTTACGGAACAGGTATAAAAATAGATGCTTCCGGTAGAGAAAAACAAGGCCAGGCGCAAACTTTTATCCGGTTTGGTCTGCTCATCAACACTGTAAGAGCCGAACATTAATAAGTGAATTCTGATAGCTGCCTTTTCAAAAACGAGGTAAGTCTGTTTTCCAAAAGTGCGGATTTCAAGAAGGGTTTGGCTTATAAAAGAATCTTTCTCAAATTGGGCATTCCCTGAAACTTCTGTCACTTGCTGCCCTGCAAATGGCTGCAGGTTTTCTTTCATTAATATGATGGATGGACCTTCAGGCATACGTTCGTTTTGAGATAAAGCTTCAAATAATATTCCATAGCTGTATACAATCTGATCTTTTATCCCAAAACAAACATTTTCAATAGCTGCTGAGGTACTCAGACCAGTTTTTGTCCCACAAAACGAATCACAGAACCCGTCCCGTTGTGGAAGAGTCCTTCATTGAGTTCAATCTCCGTTTCTGCTAACTCTATGATTTCATAATCCGGAAAATCAGCTTTGATTTCTTCAATAGAAAATAAGGATTCAATATCCTTGGGACCGCCCACTTTCTCGTTCTTTGCAATATATTCAAGGTGATTTTTACTGAAAGCTTCAAAAATAATAAAACCGCCCTTACGCAGATATAGATTCAGCATTTGATGGAGAGAAGATTTAATATCTCCGGGAAAATGAGCGTAAATAAGAGCAATGGCATCAAACTGCCCTTCCTGATAATCCAGAGCGGAAAGTTCTCCAACCTGATAATCAATAGCTGTCTGTTGTTTCTCGGCAAGCTGTAATGCTTTGTTTCTGCCATTGGCACTGATGTCGAATGCTGAAACCTTCCATCCCTGAGTTGCCGCAAAAACAGCATTTCGGCCTTCTCCTTCTGCGGGGAAAAGTATCTTGCCGGGTTGTAATCGGGTAAGTTGCTCTCTCAGGTAATTATTGGGTTCTGTTCCATACGCGAATTCTTCGCTGCTGTATCTTTCATCCCATCTGTTGAGCCATGTATTGTCCGTCATTATCAAAAGAATTTAAAATTTGGAAACCGAAGAATCATACAGGTCTTCAGCTTTATTACTTACACCAAATGTAAAATATTTCTTCAAGCTTTCCGATCCCTAAAAAACGTTTACTATAATAGATTTTTTGAATGACAGATCTGTTTAATAAAAA
Source organism: Chryseobacterium sp. (assembly GCA_030146295.1). GTDB lineage: Bacteria > Bacteroidota > Bacteroidia > Flavobacteriales > Weeksellaceae > Chryseobacterium. The sequence goes on along the minus strand of JASLCD010000003.1, from coordinate 89 downwards.
TCTAAATACTATTCCGTACAATTAAAATTTGGAGTAATTTTGAAAAATGATGAATTTAAACCAGATTTTCACCAATCAACGTACAGGAA
>JASLCD010000213.1 GCA_030146295.1 Chryseobacterium sp. | reverse complement strand
AAATATTGATTCCAAATATAAACGTATGCAAGATACAATTAAAAATTTCAAATCAAAGCTTTTTTTACATATTTCTCACATTATGTTGAATCCAAAAATACAAAAATTATTCAAAAATAATAAAACAAACTGAAAATCAGATAATTACACTCAAAAACAAGCTATTATAAAATTAGTTAAATTTTCAAAATAAAAATTAACTAGAGTATCTATAGGTTTGAAAATCACACAATAATATCATATATATAATTCGATAACTTGACTATCTGACTTCAATAAAAGAATTAAATTAAAAATCGGAAAATGAAACAATACACCACCAATTATACAAATACCTTTATCGAAATAGCTGAAGACTGTCCTGTTTCCCAAGCTCAAATTCCTCCTGAGAAAAAAGAAAAAACAATGGCCAATCTTCAATATGAGAACCTTATAAAAAAGCCTTATCAATATTCATCAGATGATATTATTTTTGAATGTTATGCCATTAAAAATAACATTTCAGAAAACGAAAAGCAGGAAGAAAGAGAGAAATTCTTTTCCAGAGGCCAGGCCTGCCTCCGAGCTTCCCCCTTAGCCAAAAGATATGGATTTGGAATTCATCATAACAAAGAAAACAAAGTAGCTCTGATTCCCATGGAGAGTAAGGAATATCAGAACTTAATGAATGATATTTCTATTACAAAAACGAAAGCTATGCGCTCCAAAAGAAAATGATTGAGAAAATGAATCATTAATTTCAGATCAATGAATGCTATTCTTTTGAAAAAATCAGCTTTTAACACTAAATTTGTACTACAAATTATTAAAAGATGAACTACCATACCAGAAAATGGGTAAAACCCGAAGACTTAAATCCCAATCATTCTCTTTTTGGAGGGAGACTCCTGCAATGGATCGATGAAGAAGCGGCATTGTATGCTATTATCCAATTGGAAAATACAAAAGTGGTAACCAAATTTATCTCAGAAATTAATTTTGTCAGCTCGGCCAAGCAGGGAGATATTATAGAGATAGGCATTGAAGCTATTCATTTTGGTTCCTCCTCTGTTACTTTAAGATGTGATGTACGAAATAAGATGACCCATCAGACCATTATTACTGTAGATAAAATCGTAATGGTAAACCTGGATGCTGAAGGCAATCCTTCTCCCCATGGCAAAACTCAGATTGAATTTGTAAAAGACAGGTTAAACAGCAGCCTATGAATTTTTTCATAAAAAATATGGTCTGCAACAGATGCATTGCGGCAGTGGAAAATATTTTCCGTAATGCTGGAATAAAAACAAGTGCCGTCTTATTAGGTAAAGTTGAAACCGAAACTGAAGTTTCACCTGAAAAAATGCAGGCCATAGAAAAAGAATTGCTCGATACTGGTTTTGAAAGAATCATGGACTCTGCCCATCAGATTGCTGAGAAAATCAAAAACCTGATCATTATAAAGATTAGCGACCTTGATATTGCTGAAGATTTTCTCCTTTCAGAATTTTTAAGTTCAAAACTTCATAAGGATTACAGTGCCCTTTCAAAAACATTTTCACAAAACGAAAATATTACATTAGAACAATTCTTCATTCTCCAGAAAATTGAAAAGGTAAAAGAACTTCTTCTTTATAATGAATTCAATCTTACTGAAATTGCAGGAAAGCTGGGTTATAAAAGCGTTCAGCATCTCTCTTCCCAATTCCGGAATATAACTGGATTCACTCCCACCGAATTCAAAAAACTCAAAGAGCACAACCGCAAAGCGCTTGATAATTTATAGATAGGAGGGTTTGAGTGTGGGAGAGGTTATCAATGAATAAAAATAGAGATATTCCCAAACACTCATACTCTACAACTCTCAAACCCTCACTCTTATACTCTCCCACTCCACCTAATTTTATAACTATTATCCTTAAATTTATAACAACCTTAGAATTCCTTTTTGGAAATTTGTAGTATAATTTTAAGAATCATGGAACAACAGTATAAAATACTCGGAATGACCTGTTCTGGCTGCCAGAAAAAGATCTCCAATCAGCTGAACCGTGTTGAAGGTGTTCAAGCCGATGTCAATCTGGAAAACAATACCGCAACAATTACTTCCGATCATGGAATAAAACTTTCAGTTTTAAATGATGCTTTGGCAGAAATAGGAAAATACAGACTTGAAGATCCGAATAATCCTGAGAAAGCCTTTGTAAAACCTCAGGACCGCGTATCTCCGTCTTCGGTATACTATTGTCCCATGGAGTGTGAAGGAGATAAAGTATATTTCAAACAAGGTGAAAGATGCCCTGTCTGCAAAATGTATCTGGTCCCTATCGAAGAAAAGCTAGCCAAAGATCCCAATCATAAGCCCACCTATTCTGCAACCAACCTTCCCGGAAACTTTAAAGACAGTATTGGAAAGTATTATTGTCCCATGTTTTGTGAAGGGGATAAAACCTATGATGAAAAAGGAGACTGTCCGGTTTGCCATATGCATTTAGAACCTATCACCGAAGAGCTTGTTCAAAAAGGAGGAGCCCACCAGCATCATTCTCATTCCCATGATCACAGTCATCATGATCACTCTCACAGCCATCACCACGAGGCACCTAAAGTAACGGATGAAATGGCAGGCAGATATTATTGTCCTATGTATTGTGAAGGAGATAAAACCTACGATTCCAATGTAGGGTGCCCGGTCTGTGGGATGGACCTTGTAAAGTATCCGGAAAAGAAAACCGCAAAATACACTTGTCCTATGCATCCAGAAATTATCCGTGACGAGCCGGGAAGCTGCCCGATCTGTGGAATGGATCTCGTAAGAATGCCCGACAGCGGTGACGACGAAGAGGATGAAACATACAATATACTCAAGAGGAAGTTTATGACCTCATTAGCATTTACCATTCCTGTTTTTATTCTTTCAATGGGCGGAATGTTTATCAACTTCCCTTTCTCACATCAGATTCAGGGGTTTATTGAACTTGCTTTGACTCTTCCTGTAATGTTTTATTCCGGATGGTTTCTGTTAAAAAGAGGCTGGGTTTCTTTTAAAACATGGAATCTTAATATGTTCAGCCTTATCGCCCTGGGTGTGGCTGCTGCATTTATCTTCAGTATTGTTGCTTTAGTTTTTCCAGACATTATTCCGCATGAAATCCGTGGACACAATCATGAAATTCCACTGTATTTTGAAGCAGTCTGTGTGATTTTAACCCTTGTTATTTTAGGGCAGTTAATGGAAGCTGCAGCTCATAAAAAAACAGGAAATGCCATCAAGGAACTGATGAACCTTTCACCGGACGAGGCCAACCTTATGGTAAATGGTGAAGAAAAGAAAGTACTTCTTTCTCAGGTGAAAATTGGAGATTTATTAAAAGTAAAACCAGGTGAAAAAATCCCTGTGGATGGAAAAATCACAGAGGGAACTTCTATCGTAGATGAAAGTATGATTACTGGAGAACCCGTTCCTGTTGAAAAGAATGTAGATGACAAAGTCTCTTCGGGAACCATCAATGGTAATCAGGTATTCATAATGAAAGCTGAAAAAGTAGGTGATGAAACTCTGCTTTCACAGATTATTAAAATGGTTAATGAAGCCAGCCGAAGCAAAGCCCCGATTCAGAAACTTACCGATAAGGTTTCAAAAGTATTTGTACCTGTTGTAATTCTTATCGCCGCACTTACTTTCATTCTGTGGCAGTTTTTCGGACCGGAAGGAAAAAGAACCTTATTTGCATTCGTGAATGCTGTTGCTGTTTTGATTGTAGCATGTCCGTGCGCCCTTGGACTGGCAACTCCTATGTCCTTAATGGTGGGAATCGGGAAAGGTGCCAAAAACGGAATTCTGATCAAAAATGCGGAAGCTCTTGAACAAATGAATAAAGTAAATGTTCTGATTACAGATAAAACAGGAACTTTAACGGAAGGAAAACCTTCAGTAGAATATATTGAAACTGTAACCGGGGATCAGAATCAGATTTTAAAACTGGCCTTTTCATTGAATCAAAACTCAGAACACCCGCTTTCCAATGCTGTAATAAAAAGAGCAAAAAAGGAAAATATAACTTCTGAAAAAGTAGATCAGTTTGAAAACATTTCAGGAAAAGGAGTGAAAGGAAACATCAATGGCAAGACCGCTTATCTGGGAAATGAAAATCTATTGACCTCACACCGGATCGCTATTCCGGAAAGTTTAAAACAAAAAGCTGTGGAAGTACAATCAAAAGCACATACGATCTCTTATGTTGCAGAAGATCAGCAAGTACTTGGATTCATAAGCTTTACAGATAAAATCAAGGAAAGCTCTAAAAAAGCAGTTAAACAATTGATGAGCGAAGGAATTGATGTGATTATGATGACCGGAGATAATGAGCATACCGCCAAAGCTGTAGCTGATGAATTAGGAATCAAACATTTCAAAGCCAATTGTCTTCCGGAAGATAAGCTGAACGAAGTAAAAAGACTGCAGCAACAAGGTAAGATCGTCGCTATGACCGGAGACGGAATCAACGACTCTCCTGCCCTTGCCCAATCCAATGTAGGAATCGCCATGGGAACAGGAACGGATGTAGCCATTGAAAGTGCAGAGATTACTTTATTAAAAGGAGATATTCTGGGAGTTGCAAAAGCGAAATTACTAAGTGAAAAGCTTCTCAAAAACATTAAAGAAAACCTGTTCTTTGCATTTATATATAATGTACTGGGTGTTCCGGTAGCGGCAGGATTATTGTATCCATTCTTTGGAATTCTTTTATCACCGATGATTGCAGCGGCTGCAATGAGCTTCAGTTCCCTGTCTGTGATTTTGAATTCGCTGAGATTAAACTCCGTAAATCTGGATATAAAATAACATTATGACAAAAGAAAATCTTTACATAGGGTGTTCGGGATTTTATAATAACGACTGGAAAGGATCTTTGTATCCTGAAAATGCTCTAAGTAAAGATTTTCTTTCTTTATATTCTGAAACATTCAACGCAGTAGAAATTAATTCTACGTTTTATAGAAAACCAACATCAAAAACACTCTTGAAATGGTATGATGAAACTCCTGATTCTTTCAGGTTTTTTATTAAAATTCCCAAAACGATTACCCACCTGAACCGTCTCGAAAATTCAAAAGAAGACATTACAGCATTCTGCAGTCATATTCAAAATCATCTGAAGGACAAACTCTCCGGATTTCTGTACCAACTCCCTCCTTCTTTTAAAAACACTCCGGAAAACATAGAACGTATCATCAAGGCTATTGATTATACATTTCTGAACGTCATTGAATTCCGACACAGCTCATGGTGGCAAAAAGAAATCTTTGATCTTTTAAAAGATCTTCCTCTTGTTTTTTCCGGTGTCAGTTTTCCGGGAGCCCTTTCTGAAGATTTGATCATCAACCACCCGGCTATACTCTATTACAGACTTCATGGAAAGCCTGTCCTTTACAAATCCGAATACAGCGAAAGCTTTTTGAATGAACTTGCCAGGACCATTAAAAATTCCCCACAAACTGCTTTTATCTTTTTTAATAATACCTGGGGAACAGCGGCTATTAAAAATTCAATCTATTTAAAAAGTATATTAGAATAATGATCTTATGACAATGAATAGATTTTTGTTAAAAAAAATAATTCCCCACTGATTGATAAGTATTGAAATTTCAATAATAATAGAGAAAAGCTATTACTTTCACATTTATAAATGTTAAAATCAAAAGAAAAGAAAATCATAAAACCACAATTGATCAGGTAATGAAAATACCCTTTAAAATAAAGTTCTTAAATTAAACTTAAAAAGAAAAATACTTGTACAGCATGGCATATAATTTGTTAACTTTCAATTGTTATTTTTAACGATTTTTAACAATTTAAAATTCCATTATTTTTATGAAAAAAATTTTTGCGGGAAAGTCAAAAAATACGGCTTTTCTCGGGATGTTTGCATTGATGAGTGCAACTTCGGCTTTATTGTACAGCTGTAATTTCAAGAATGAAGTGAATAGTGACCCCCTCGTCAGTTCACAGGAACATCCTTCCGCAGAAATAATCCCCAAAATGGACGATGAAAACGTAGACCCGGATAAAAGAGTGATCTACCTAACCTTCGATGACGGTCCCAATCAGGGAACCGAAAATCTTCTAAAAATTTTAGATAAAAGAAATGTTTGTGCAACCGCCTTTCTGGTAGGGAAGCATGCCTATGGAAGCAAAAAACAGAAAGACGACCTGTTGCTTCTGAAGCAAAACCCTCTTATAGAACTGGCTAATCACAGCTTTAGCCATGCCCACAACAAATACACCGATTTTTATAAAAATGCCGAATCAGTAGTGCACGATTTTGATATCGCAAAAGACAGCCTGAAGCTTTCTGATAAAATAGCAAGAACTCCGGGAAGAAATATATGGAGGCTTAATAATATCAATGTAACGGATATCAAAAGCTCTACGGCAGCCGCAGATGGTCTTAAAAAAGCAGGCTACAAAGTAATCGGATGGGATCTTGAATGGAGACCTTCCCAGAAAATGACCCTGAAGGGAAGCCATGAAGCTATGATCAAAAAAGTGGACAGTATTTTCTTTAACGACCTTGAAAAGACTTCAAGACATCTTGTATTCCTTACTCATGATCAGTATCTGAGAGATGCAGATTCTATCAATGAGCTGGATATGTTTATTGAAAAACTACAAAAAAGCAACAGGTTTGTTTTCAGAAAGATTTCTCAGTATCCTAAGATCAATGAAGTTTTGAATTAACTTTTCTGCAAAATGTATCCAGGGCTGGCAACTGTCAACGAAATTTCGGAAATTTGCATCTATGAGTATTAAAGAAAATTATAAAATCATAAAAGATCAGCTGCCATCCAATGTTCAGTTGGTTGCAGTTTCAAAAACACATCCTGCGTCTGCAGTTCAGGAAGTATATGATCTTGGACAGCGGGTTTTTGGAGAAAATAAGGTACAGGAGCTGATGGAGAAACATCCGCTCCTTCCTCAGGATATTCAATGGCACCTTATCGGCCACTTACAGACTAATAAAGTAAAATATATTGCTCCTTTCATCGATACGATACAAAGTGTGGATTCTGAAAAATTATTATCAGAAATCAACAAGGAGTCCGGGAAGAACAACAGGGTAATTAAGGTCCTGCTGCAGGTAAAAATTGCAGAAGAAGAAAGTAAGTTCGGGCTTGAAATTTCTGAAGCTAAAGATCTTTTTCAGCAATATACTGAAGGACAATTCCCTCATGTTGAAATTACAGGTCTAATGGGGATGGCAACATTCACGGATGATGAGCAACAGGTCAGAAATGAATTTTTAATCCTGAAGAGGCTTTTTGATGAATTAAATCAACTAAAAACAATAAATACGTTATCAATGGGAATGAGTGATGATTTCCCCGTTGCTATTGAGTGTGGTGCTAACTCTGTGAGAGTTGGATCTGCAATTTTTGGAAGAAGAGACTATTCAAAATAGAATATTTAGGTACGGTTTTTGCTAATAATTGAAACAAAAAATTTAAATTTGCAACTATGCAAAAAATCCTT
>JASLCD010000472.1 GCA_030146295.1 Chryseobacterium sp. | reverse complement strand
TTCCAAAATCAGAGGTGCTGAACATTCCTGAAATATGGTTGAGACCAAACGGATAATAATTGTTGGTGTCTGTCACTTCAAGAGCGCCTTCGCTGTTTTTTGCAAAACTTATCCTGACTGAATTACGTTCGCTGCCTTCGTAAAAGCTTCTCTTTTAAATTGTCTGCCAAGATAGTCTCTATACTGGTAAATACAAAACAGGTAATCATTAAGATTACCTGTTTTTAATTATTTATTTCAAAATTTATTTGTTAATCTTGGCTAATAAAGGAAACTAATATGTTTGGAAAATTATATTCAATTTAATAGTTTATATGTAAATGAAATTGAATTACTGATAATTTGCCCATCAAAGAAAATATATTTGCTCAATTTTTGTTTTTGTTGATCAGTCAGGGAATTATGAATATTTCGATCTACACATAACTGTAATTTTAGATCATATTGTTTCTTATCTTCTAATAGATAGGAGTCGTAAAAAAATGATTTCCCGCGCCGGATATCAAATATATCCAAGTTAATTTTTAATATCATTTTTTCTTTAGGTTCTAAAAAAATTAAATGGTTCATTATTTGTCTGTTTATTCTTGCGTCAATATCAGTTTTAATACCATTTTCCTTTTTCCAATTAATTATTTCTTTTCTTGCTTTATAGTCTTCTTGTTTACTTTTTTTAATTAATTCTTCATCATCTCCTGTATCGTAATTTCTTGTTAAAAGAGTTGCCGGTTCACTAGTTATTTTATCCTCCAGTAGCACAGTAAATGAAAAAAAATTGTATAAATGATCAAAAGAATTAATATTAGTGCATATTTCGTTAGAATAATACCCTTTAAATCCTTTTTCTAAAGGAAATACATAGTGATTATCAGTCATGTTAGTAATAATAACAGTCATTTCTCCTGTAGAAGGGAAGTTTTCGGGTAATGAAACAATTTTTAAATCTATTTGTCCAAAAGATAAAACGTGTATAAAGAAGATGGTTAAAACTATTATTTTTTTCATTGTCCAATTTTTGATTTAGCATTATTTATAAACCAATTATATCCTGTAAGTAAATTAAACATATTATTGTTAACAATATCAATTGATACTTGCTCATAGCGTGCATCTTTATTTCTTGCTTCTGGGCCATGAACTTTATAAAGATAATCTTTAGCATTTGTAATTTTTTGACTGCCTAATTTCTCTTCCCATGAATACGAAATATATTCAGAAAAATAGACAAAAGCATTACTTTCATTTCTACCTTTTGTTCCAACGATATCGTAAAATTTTGATAAGAAATGATCAGTAATAGAATGATTCATTTCATGCCCAACAACATAAGCTAACTGTAGCACATTGGGTATTTTACCTATATTTAATAAAATTTTATAGCCATTTGCCTTTCCAATTATATCATTTCTTTGAGTTTCTTGAAAAAATACCCTCTCGTTCGGCTTTTGTTTTGCAACAACGTTAAGTATTGCATTTAAGTTTTTAAACAACTCAACTTGTAATAACTGACGAGCGTGTCCCACGCTAGCTTTTGTCCCTTCAGGGTTTTCTAAACCACCTTTAATCAAATAGTCTCTTAAATTCAAAACAGCATTAGCTTCCATATAAGATGATATATCTCCAGTTAGCTCAATACCAGCACTTTCCAAAACCTCACCAATAGTTATGGATCCACCCCCACCTTGACCTTCATTTCCCAAAGCTTTGGTTTCTACCATCATCCCACTTTCGTTACGATAGAACAAAGGCATATTTCTTTTATCTGTCAAACCAGTTCTGTCAAAGAAATCAGCAACAGCACTTCCACTAGTATATCCTCCTTGTAAATTATCTACTGTAAGTCTTCCATCCGGATCTGTAAATCTTATCGGGTTATTGTTTCCGTAATGATAAGGTGTAAATCTTCTGGATGTTTCTGCTAGTGGATCAATAACGCCCCATCTTCCAAGATCTGGCATGTACATTCTTGCTCCATAATCAAGCATACCTGTTTCCTGAAGCTCTTTCCCATTATATTTATAAGAGTAATAGCTTCCAAAACCGGAGGTGCTGAACATTCCTGAAATATGGTTGAGACCAAACGGATAATAATTGTTGGTGTCTGTAACTTCAAGAGCTCCTTTGCTGTTTTTTGCAAAACTTATCCTGGTTGAACTACGTTCGCAACCTTCGTCAAAGCTACTCTTTAACTTGTCTGTCAAGATGATCTCTGTACTGGTAAATATCACATATAAAACAGAGAAAAACCACCGATGTCACAGTGGTTTTCTGTTCTAATTTGTGGTTACGAACGAAGACACTTGTACCAGTATAGGTATAAATTTTATTGTTTTAACTCAATTTTATTACTTTCAATCTTCCCAGTAAATAATTTATATTCACTAAACTTTTCCTTTTGAGAGGTTGTTAAATATTTATAAATACAATCTTCAATATTAAAAGAAAGAGAAACATTATATTGTTGATCATCTTCTATATGATAGTAATAATACATATATTTTCCATTAGTGATATTATGCAAATCAAAATAAAATGTTCTTTCAATCTTATCTCCAGGCTTTAAGTAAACAAGATTATTAAAAACATAATAATTAATTTTTGCTTCTTCAAATGACTTTATATTATTTTTTCTCTGCCATAATCTTATCTTTCTTTCATATTTTTTCTTCTCTTTAGAAATTATTTTCACCACGCTTAAATTATCCATTTTTCCGGCTCCTCCTAAAAAATCGCTAATGGTATTTTCATTTTTTAATTTGATATTTAATCCCAAATAAGGAGAACCATGTATATAATTTTTTATTTCTAAGCAAATATCATCAAAGTATGGAGACAACGTCAAAGTATCTAAAGGAATTACAAGATTAGTATTAGTTTCATTTAATAAAACAACCTTGGCTTTTTTATTTAGGTAATCAATATTTAATTCAATTTTTATTTGTGCATAAAATTGATTGAGTACCAATAAATTTAATATAAGAAAAATTCTCTTGATTATATTCATATTATATTATTTTGAATTATACATTTTTTGCCACTCTCGTAATAATTGATTTAAATTGGGATCAACTTTATCCATAGCTCTTACATCTATATGATTATAATACTTTCTTACTGCTTGTTCACCTGTTAAATTACCATATCTTGTCGATCCATGATTAATTTCCCAACTAATGCCTATAACTTCTTTAAAGTAAGTATATGTGTTATCACGCATATATCGTCCATCACTATTAGGATACAATTCAAAAAAATTACTCCGGAAATGTAAATCTGTAAATGAATGTGTCATCTCATGTCCTATGGTAAAAGCATATTCTAATAAATTTTTGTTTTTATTCATATTAACTTGAATGATATCAAAATCTGCTTTACCAGGGGTGTTTAAAGAAGAGTTTTCGATAAATTTAAGTTTATTTTTCCCATTATTAATTTTTGTATATAGCTCATTAAGTGATGTCCCATTTGAACTTACGAGTTTCCACCAATCATCAAACTTAGCAGAAATATTTTCCGGATTATCCCACCCCTTATTAATCAATTGTTGTCTTAAATTTAAAACCGTAGTAGCATTAATATAAGATGATATATCACCGGTCAATTCTATCCCAATTTCTTCCATAATATCCCCAATTGTTAATCCACCACCTCCACCTTGGCCGT
>JASLCD010000471.1 GCA_030146295.1 Chryseobacterium sp. | reverse complement strand
ACGGCCAAGGTGGAGGTGGTGGATTAACAATTGGGGATATTATGGAAGAAATTGGGATAGAATTGACGGGTGATATATCATCTTATATGAAAGCCACTACGGCTTTAAATTTAAGGCAACAATTAATTGATGCAGGCTTTACAACACCAGAAAAAATAAAGGCAGTGTATAATCAAAAGGATATTTTACTTAAAAAAATTCCAGCTTTAGATGAGTTGTCTAAAATTACAAGTCCAAGGTTTATGGAAGATATTACATTAAATAACTCTGCAGAAACAGTTAAAGATGTTGTCTATCTAAATATGAATAAAATTAATAATGTTTTATTATATGCATTTACATTGGGTCATGAGATGAATCATGTATTTGATAATATTTTTTTTAAAGATAAATTTAGTGAAATAACAGGATTAAGAAATCAAAGCAGCCTTTCTTTTTTGAACTCTTTTTATTTTTATAAAGAAGCAACAGGTCTAGGATGGGAAATACAAATGGGGAATGAGAACTTAAAAGGAGGAGATGGATTTGGTGCTGCGTCATTTTATTATGGACCTAATGGTGCGAATAAATATAACCAAGCTACAATTGATAGGGTTAACACTTATATGTATCAACTAATCAAAGCACGTCAAATAGAATATAATAATCATAAATAAAATAATAATGATTCATAACATAATAAAGATATTTCAAATCATCTTTGTATTTTCATTTTTTGGACACTTTAAAGCTCAAATTAAAATTAGCTGGCAATTAGACTCTCAAAAAAAAGTTGCTAATATTACTCTATATAATGATAGTAATGAAAATATTATAATTCCGCTTGACACTACATCTTTACAACCATATTATAGTGATAATTATAATATTATTAAGCAAGAATGGATTGACCAATATCCTTTTTTTGGATTGACTATCAATATTTATGATAATTTTGAACAAAAAAATGTGGAAACTTATTTACATTCTGAAATAGATATATCAGATTTAAAAAAAATAAAAATAAAGAATGATTCTATAATAAAAGAATTTAATCTCAAAATGGAAAAATGGAGAAAAAAAAACAATGTTCGTGAGGCAGACGTCAAAATAAATTATTATATAATGAATAATCTATTACGTCTTAAACCATATGAAAAGCTTGTATTTCATGTTCCTTTTAATCTAAAAAATATCACAAATAGAGATGCTGGACCTTTGCAAGGCTTTTATGTTTTAGATAATGAAAAAGAAAATATTGGGTATCTTTCTATTTCTATAGATAAAGAGACTTACATAAAGTATCTTACTAAATCACAAAGGCAGATGCTTAATAAATATAAATTATTTACGGGTTCTATTAAGAGTAACAAGATTAAAATATTATCCATAGAATAAATTCTGAAAATACAAGATCTCTAGCTGTTGCTAGCATCTTCGATCATATCTCCTATGAATAGAATAAAAAGAGGCAACTTCAAATGGTAGCCTCTTTACTCTTTTATCGCGAAGAAGATTCTATATTTACCTTTTCTCTTAGCTCAATGTATATAGAACAAGATCGAGCCTGCCTATGAAGACTCTTGATTTTTTAAATAGTAAGATTAATTTTTTCTCAAATATATTTATAAACCCATAATAATTATGACAAAATTCATTTATTTAATATTTTTCTATTCCTCATTTATCTTTTCCCAAATTAATTTACAAATTAAATTTATCGATACGAAAAACGCCACTGATAGTTAAAGATTATTAGAAATTAAAATCATAAACAATTCAGATATTGATTATGCAATACCTATAGATAGTTCAGATCTTATGCCTTATTATGATGGTGAAGCTTGTGTGACTTTTGACGATGCAGATAGCTATAAAGATTTAATGCTCAAATCTGTTTTTGAAAATTTTAAAGATAATAAGTATTTGATGCCTATCCCAAAATTTAAATTAATGGGACAAATTGATGAAAAAGATGAAAAAGTCACTATAGAACTTAAAAAAAGAGATTCTTTAGAAAATTCACAGAAAATTGAGATTAAAAAATGGGCAAAAGTCAATAAAATAAATTTTAATGATAATTGGGCAATTAAAAATAAATTTTTATTTACAAATTTTATATTAATAAAGTCAAAACAAGAATTTGCTTATCAAAAATATTTTTCTCCAAATAATTTCAATTTAAATACAATATCTGGTACATATGATTATTATAATTTATCTCCAAAAGACCAATACAAATTTTTTATAAAATATTGTATTGATGAAAAAGTTTATAAATATTTATCAAAAAATCAAAAGAAAAAACTAAATGGTTATAAACCTTTTGTCGGAAATCTTGAAAGAAATGTATTAATATGGGAACCTTGATTTGAAATAAATAATTTAAAAAATTAAGCATTTCTATGCCTTAATAAAATAAAAGCCATTGCAACATACTCTGCTCAAGGGTTCAGAAATATAATTGACAAGAAAGAGTTCTGTATAGCACAGGGCTCTTTAATTTTAAATAAAGTGTTTTATTTTTATATTATTAAAATCTTCAGAAGGTTTACGTCTTACCATTACGGAGATAACAACCCGATAAGGTTTATAGATCCAGATGGAAGAATTACAGTAGATAACCTGTAGGGAGGGTACAGTACTGGAAGTGCAGTTATGGGTTTTTTTAGCAGAAATGGTTTAACAGATAAAAGGAATATGCCTATGCTTTTCCGTGATGAAAGTGGA
>JASLCD010000462.1 GCA_030146295.1 Chryseobacterium sp. | reverse complement strand
AACTGTTGATGCTCTAATGAAATTAGAACTTCCTTCAGGTGTAGACGTTGAAATTAAAGTGTGATAACTGCATACTTTGCAATGATTATACAATCCGTTCCTTTTTAAGGGACGGATTTTTTTATGCATGCAACTTAAAATGTTCAATCAAGTGAGGAAAGCAGATTTGTATATTGACAAATCTGCTTTTTTTTGATTGTACTTTCTGTAACCATAAATGGGCTTGGGAGGACAGCCCTCAATGATGCTATAGATCTGTTTGGAGATTGCAAAGGGTCGCTGGATATGATTAATGATCTGATATTAATAGTTCTTTTTCAGGTGACATATGTCACTCTTGTTTATTTATTTAGAATCAATAAAAATAATAATTTTGCTAAAAATTATCAGATGAATAAAGTAGTATCCTTTTCTCTGCTATTGTTGGGTGGAGTTCTGGCCAATGCGCAGAAAGTAAATGATTCAGTTAAACACAAGAAAATTGAAGAAGTAGAACTGTTTGGTGAAAAAAAGAAACAGCCACAAGGCCTGGACGCAATTACAAGATTGCCTTTAAAAACCAGAGATCAGATTCAGAGTATTTCTGTGATTTCCCATAAAGCAATTGAAGAATTAGGAGCACTTACAGTCACTGATGTTGCCAAAAATGTTCCCGGGGTAACCCTGTTTTCAAGCTATGGTGGTGGTAACGAAAGTATGTCTATCAGAGGATATCGTGGAGTTCCTGTACTCAAAAACGGAGTTCAGCTGGATTCAGATTTCCGTACTGCAGGGATGATCACTGATATGCAGGGAGTAGAAAGTATTCAGGTTATCAAAGGATCTGCTGCCATTGGTCAGGGAATAGGAAATGGTTTGGGATCTGCAGGAGGTGTGATTAATGTGGTAACAAAAAGACCTCAGTTTATTGATCAGACTAATGTAGGATTCCGTTACGGAAGCTGGGATTTTTACAGACCTACCGTAGACTTCCAGAGAGTATTGGACTCTCAGGGAAAGGTAGCTGTAAGATTTAATGGAGCGTACCAAAACAATAATTCATTCAGAAGTCATGTACAGGGAGAAAGGATTTATGTAAACCCATCTATCGCTTTCCGTCCGGATGATAAAACATTAATCAATGTGGAAATGGATTATCTTCATGATAAAAGAACGCCGGACCGAGGAACAATAAACCTTGCACCGGGAACTGTTGAAGCATTATATCACATGCCGAAAGGTAAGTTTTTAGGATATACATCTGATTATTCCAAAACTGAAACATACAACTTTGCGACTACAATCGTACGTAACCTTACGGATAAATTAAAAGTGAGAGCAGCTTTCGTGAATTCCGTAAGCAATACAGACTCTGAAGCTTCATCCGTATCACTGCCGGCTGGTGAAACCAACTATAATATCAGACAGCGTACTATAGGAAAATCACAGGGAGAAGATATCAATAAAGTATTACAGTTAGACTTCATTGGAGAGCAGATAAAGACAGGATTTATAAAACACACATTTCAGGTTGGTTTTGACTGGAGAGAAACAGAAACATCTTCTACGACCTTTGAAGCATACAAAAACTCAATTGCACCAGGAAATTTAATTACTGCACGTGCTACAAAAATCGGAAATACAACCTATGCTGCTAATCCACTTGATATTTTTGACGTAGTGAACGGAAATATTCCGAATCAGCTTCCGGTAAATGTTATTTATAAAAATCTGGGAAGATCAAACGCTGTATTGACGCCAAGTATCGGTGCAATGGCTCAGGATGTGATGACGATCGGAAAATATGTGAAAGCTCATTTGGGACTTCGTTACAGCAGACTCAATGGTTCTGCCAATGAATCTGTAGATACATGGAACCCTAATTTCGGGTTGATTGTTTCTCCACTTCCAAATGTTAATGTATTTGGATCATATACAACCACTACATCTTTAAGATCTTCTAATAATTTCCTTTTAGATGGCGGAAGAGTAGGCCCGTCAATGACTAAACAATGGGAAGCCGGTATTAAATCAGACTGGTTTAATGAGCGTTTAAGATTTAATGTAACGGTATTTGACATTAAAACAGATCACCTTTCCTTCACGATTCTTGACGAAAATTATAACCCTGTTGTAATCGATAAGCAAACAATGTATGGCCTTGCAGGAAACCTTAGAAGAAAAGGAGTGGAAGTAGAACTTATCGGAAGAATTCTGCCGAACCTTCAGGTAATGTCCGGATGGGCATATCTGGATGCTCAGTATCAGGACAGTCCTGCTTACATAAACGGATCTGCACCAATGAACGCTCCAAAACATACTGCAAACGGCTGGTTAAATTATAAATTCAATAAAGGTACTTTATCAGGACTTGATGTAGGGGCGGGAATTTATTATGTTGGAAAAAGACCGGTGGACGAATGGACTCAGAAAACATTTACAGCAGGTCACCTGAACAGTGTGAAGCCTGGAGACAAGCCTTTCGATATGCCGGAATATACCACAGTAGATGCCCAGGCAGGATATACCTTGAAAAATGGAATGGGAATAAGAGTATTCTTTAATAATATTTTTGATAGCGTAGGATACAGCTCTTATTTCAGAGGAGGATATATCGATCAGATTCAGCCTAGAAACTTTGCAGTACAGGTAAACTATAAATTCTAATCCACAAAATTATTTTATATGAAAAGTATCAAAACAATATTCTTCGCATTGGCAATGGGTGCAGCAGCTGTCTCGTGCTCCGGAGACAAAAAGAAAGGAATAGACTATAATCAGTTCAAAACTGAGGTGAAACTTACTGCTGAACAGGAAAAAAACTTTAATGAAATCACTGCAAAATATCAGCAGCTTCAGGAGCAGAACTTCCAGGCAGCAAAAGCTCAGGGGGGGAATATGGACCGTGTCGCTTTAGGCATAAAGAATGAAGAACTGAGAGCACAGCAGTCTATCGAAATGGCCACCATTTTAGACGGTCCGCAGATGGAAAAGTTCAATAAATTTATGGATGAAAATTCCAGAAAAAGACCACGATATGACAATGCATTATTAGAAAGAATCAAAACGGAAGCACAGCTTTCTGAAGAGGAGTTCAAAGTAGTAAATGCTGCAAACGATGCTTTTGAAAAAGCCTTCAATGATGCTCATGATGTATATCACGGAAATAATGATCTGGCCAAAGAATACTGGGAGAAATTTGATACCCAGAGAAAAGCTGCGATTCAGAAAGCACTGAGTCCTGAACACTATACAAAATTTGAAGACATCGTAAAAGAGGTTCAGTTCAAAGGAAGAAAATAAACGACATTGATACCAGTGAGGGCTGGAAGCAGGAAGAAGGAGATGGATATGATATTGGGCTAAAAGTTCTTACTACTTTTAAGAAAACTTATTCAATTTGGTGAAAGTAGATTAAAGTTAGGTCAGTAATCTTTTATACTCCAATAACTCCCATCAAAAGCTTCATGCTTCCTTACCCGAATTTGTATTAACTTTTTTTAATTTATTCATATCAATTTTAATTTAAAACATTAAGGCAGTAATACTGTCTTAATGTTTTTGCTGTTAAACAATGAGCATATTACTTAAAAGCCTTTACAGGAAAAGAAGAAAAAACGAATCGGTTACAAAATACCTGATGTGGATCGTTCATCTCTGGCTGGGACTTTTATCAAGCAGTATTGTTTTTGTGATGTGCCTTACCGGATGTCTTTATGCATTCAAAAATCAGATTAGTGATTTTAGCAACAGAGACAAAATATACATAAACCCGGGTTCAGGAAAAGCAATGAACCCTGATCTTATCCAGACAGAATTATTAAAACAGAATAAAGAACTTACTTCCCTTATGATTCCGGATGATAAAGGGAAAAGCTATGTGATCGGGTATCGCGAAAATAATTTGGACAAAAGCACTTACTATAATCAATATACAGGAGAAGTGCTGGGACAGCCGGATGTGGGTTCCGGTAGGTTCTTTGAAACGGTGCTGGATCTTCACAGAAATCTGATGATGGGAAATGCAGGAAGACAGATTGTAGGAGCTTCGGTTCTTATATTCTGCATTCTGCTCATTTCAGGATTGATTCTCTGGCTTCCCAAAAAACTGAAATTTTTAAGACAGGGATTGACTGTCATGTTCAAAGCAAAATTTCAGAGGATCAATTATGATCTGCACAATACACTGGGATTTTATACTTTTCTGATCCTGTTCTTTATTGCCGTTACCGGATTGTATGTAACCTATCCATGGGTGAAGAATATTCTTATCATAAGCCTTGGAGGATCGTCGATTGATCATATTTCCAAAGAAAAAGATAATGGAGATGATGCCTTCGGTGGACTTCTTGAAGATATGCTTCAGAAACAGGATGAAAAGAAAAACCTGAAAAACATTAGTTCCGCTTCTGTGGATAAGATTGTAAAACGGGCGGATCATCACCTGCCTTATGCTGCTGTCACAAGTATACAGCTTCCCAATAAAGAAAATCCGAGATATGTGGTTATCAAGACCAGCACACAAAACTTCCTTGGTATGATGCTCCCGGATGAAGTGACATTTGATAAAACGGGAGCGTTCAAAACAAAAGAATTATTCTCGGATAAACCTTTGAACAAACAGTTTACAGCTTTAGCAAAACCTTTGCATACGGGAGAAATCATGGGGCTGCCAAGTATTATTCTCTACTTTATAGTTTCTCTTATCGGCTGTTCATTGCCGGTAACCGGTTTCCTGATCTGGTGGCATAGATTCAGAAAAATGAAGTAAAAATACAGGAATTGGAAATAGCCGGAGGTATGTGGTACTTTATATCCTGTCCTTTTTATGATTTCATATTAATTTTTTATACATTTAGTATATAAAAAACAAAGGCTATGGGTCATAGGGATCATCATTTTTTTGAAAAATTTTCAAACTGGGCTGTAAAATTTACGGGGAGCCCACCTGCTTTTATTGCAGCTTTTCTTATCGTAGTGATATGGGCCGTTACAGGTCCTTTTTTTAATTACTCAGAAACATGGCAGCTTGTTATCAACACAGGAACTACAATCATTACTTTTCTGATGGTATTCCTTATTCAGAAAGCTCAGAATAAAGATTCAAAAGCGATACAGATCAAACTGAACGAAATTATAGCCGCCCACGAAAAAGCCAGCAACAGAATTGTAGATATCGAAGATCTTACCGAAGCAGAACTTGACCAGCTTCACCACTATTATGAAAAACTGGCCGAACTTGCTAAAAAAGATGCGGATATTCATACATCCCATTCTATTGATGCCGCACAGAGAAATCAGGATTACAAATACGAATTCTTCAAAAGAAGACATGAAGAATGGATGCAAAAACAAGGAACCAAAAATAAATAGGCTTTTGGTTAAAAATATTCTTTAAAATTCAATTATTATAATAATTTTTTAAGAATATATTTTTATAATTTGCTTTTTTGTGTCTGTTTTTAATTTTTTGCACGTTATTTAGTGTTTTTTTTAATGAATATTTAAATTTGTTGAAAAAATATTAAATGAAAACAAAATTATTTTGTTTGCCGGTATTATTTTTAGCAATATCAGCAAATGCACAATGGAGCACAGGGATTCCAGAAAAGAAAATCATCAAAAAAAGTGATCATTCAGTTTATTATAAACTCGATATAGATCAGATAAGAACCCAGCTTCTCAGAGCTCCCAAAATAGGTGAAGGAGCTCCTATCACCATCAGTATTCCGACTCTTGAAGGAAAAATAGAGAAATTTACAGTCAACAGCTTTCCGGTAATGGATGAAACTTTGGCTAATCAATATCAGTTAGGTTCATATGTTGGGATCGGAACTGACGACCCTTCCAAATATATCCGTTTCAGTATAGCCCCCAATGATTTCCAATCCATGATCATTGGCCCCGATGGTAAATATGAATTTATAGAACCGGCAACTGCTGACAAATCTTATTATTCCGTACATGGAAAAACCAATAAGAGCGGACATGCATTTGTGTGTAGCACGAAAGAAGATAAAGATGCTATTGCCAGAATGCAGAAGCTGATGAATTCTGGGGTTGCAGCAAAATCAAGTAATAAAACTTTTCATACCCTGAGATTGGCAATGTCTGTAACAGGAGAATATACTGCTTTCTTCGGAGGAGTAGCAGGAGCTCTTACACAAATTAATGCCACTCTCTCAAGAGTGAACGGTGTGTTTGAAAAAGAATTCAATGTGCACGTGAATGCAATCAACGCTCCGGCACTTATATTTTCGGATGCTGCTAATGATCCTTACAGTACCTCCAACCTTATGTGTAAATGGAATAACGAACTGATGAATACATTGCACGGAGGCGCGTATGGTGTTACAGATGCAGATTTTGATATCGGGCATTTATTTGGTGCGACAGGAGGTGGCGGAAGTGCGGGCTGTATTGGTTGTATAGGAAGTAATGATACGTCTACCAGTATTGATACCAGCTGCGGAAATTCACCCAGTCCAGATAATTATAAAGGCAGCGGATATACCTCTCCGGGAATTGATTATTACGTAAGCGGAACATGGGACCAAAACAGTACCGCTCAATTACCACCAAGTGGAGACGCTTTTGATATTGATTTTGTAGCTCACGAAATGGGGCACCAGTTGGGAGATTCACACACATACAGCTTCTACGAGAACTTTTTGAATCAGGAAGTTGAACCAGGCTCTGGATCTACAATTATGGGGTATGCTGGAATTACCGGGCCCAATACAGATGTTCAAAAACATTCTGATGTTTATTTTCACAGTGTGAGTATTGAGCAGGTGCAGACGAATCTGGTAGGAGTAACTGCCGATGTGGAAACGCCTATTGTGAATAATCCACCTGTCGTAACAGCAATGAATACCACATATACCATTCCGAAATCTACAGCATTTGTATTGACTGCATCAGCGACAGATCCGGATGGAGATGCTTTGACATATTGTTGGGAACAGGTAAATCCAAGTAAATTAGGTAATGGAGTAACCAAAAGCAATATCGGAAATACAACCACTGGAGCCAATTTCAGGTCTTGGGCACCTACTGCCAGTCCTACAAGATATTTTCCTAAGCTGGCAACCGTATTGGGAGGAGCTGTAAAAAATACAGCTGAGTTTGAGGCGGCAAGTACAGTAGCCAGAACTACGGATTTCAGAGTGACGGTAAGAGATAACAAACCTGGAGGGCAGGCACAGACAGCTAGTGCAACACAGACTATTGTAGTAGGAAATGCAGCAGCATTTACAGTTAATACAACATCACTTAATCCTAATGTAAATTCTACTATCGCATGGACGGTTTCCGGAACTGCAGTCGCTCCATACAATGCAGCCAATGTTAAAATTGATTATACAGAAGATGGTGGAGTAACCTGGAATGATCTTGCAGCATCAGTTCCGAATAACGGATCGGCTAGTGTTTTCATCCCTGCATCCCTGGCAGGTAAGACTGTTTATTTGAGAGTATCTGCTATCGGAAATGTATTTTATGCGGTAAAACAAGCTGTAGTATCTGGTACAATGGCTGTTTCTGAAGCAAAAAATGATGCAAAATCAGTGAAGATCTATCCCAACCCTGTAGAGGATGTATTGAATGTTCTGAATGTTGCTTCAAATGCATCGTATGAAATCTTTAATGCTCCGGGGCAGTTGATTTCAAAAGGAAATATAGGAGACGGTAAAATTAATGTTGGAACTCTTGTAAAAGGAATCTATTTTATTACCATTAATAATAAAGACGAAAAGAGCACAACGAAGTTTGTTAAAAAATAGTTCAATAAAAGATAAAAATAAAAAACCTCTGATGATTCAGAGGTTTTTTTTATGAGGAGTGATATTATTTCATGAAATAGCTGAAATAACTACAGCTTCCCATCAGGTTTTTCGTTGTTTCCGTATCAGAATACTGTGCCTTCAACTGCGCAAAATAAGTTCTGTATTTCTGGTTTTTAAGATGGTCCATTTCCTTTTGGCGGGCATCTTCTTTCTCAGACCACTTCGGATCAGAATAATCAAAATCTTTTGGCGCTTTTGCTTCATACTGATAATACTTACCCTGTTCAGCACTTGCCATCTGGAATAAGATTCTTGCTTTCTCTTCCTTATTGTTGGAAAGCTTAAGAGCTTTTTGATAATAATTGATTGATAGATCAAAGTTATCAGGTTCAATATAAGAAGTGTCCAGGAAGTTCTTATAATAATACTTGTAAGGATTCTTTCTGTCAGTATTCCAGAAATCATATTTACCTCCGTTGCTGTTGTCAATATCCATTACAAACAATTCACGGTAGTATCCTAAAATAGAGGTGTTGTATAATAGGTTTCCGATAAGCTGGTTGGCTTTTGCCGCTTTTTCACCCGTTCCGTTTCCAATCTTTTTAAGCTGAATCAGTACATCCGCCAGCTCAAGCTTGTTCATGCTGGTTGTAATGAAAGGGAAATCGGTATAGTTCTCGGCTTTCATACTTTCTGTATCTGCACTTCCGAAACTTTCCCAGACATTATGCCCGAATACAAGGTTTGAAATATTTTTAAACCCGTCATATTCGGCAGGAGTATATTGTTTGGCGGTAATGGTCTGGCCATTCTTTTCTGTCCATTCATAATTCTGTCTTGGGATACCGGCAAAGCTTTTCGCTTTTTCATAATAGGATTTTGCCTTCTCAAAATCGGCAAGTCTCATTGCTCTGTCTCCGTAAATGGTATTGAAGAAAGCATCAATATTGCCTACGCTGTCCATGTTTTTAGCAATAATCTGTTGCTCAAACTGGGTCTTATTAGGTTTTCTGTAAAACTCTTCAACACTCTTCACCAGCCCGGAGTTCGGGTTGTACTGAAGATCCGAAAGCTTATTATTCATCAGGAATGACTTTCCGTCTTCTCCCTGAAGGAAATAACGGTTTGCCATAACATCCTTAAGGAAATCGGCAGTAGACGGCACTTCACCATAATAATCGTAATTATCTGTGGCCGTGGTGTCTTTTACTACCTTTTTCTCAACGAAATATTCAGCATAGTCCTTCATCAGATGATCCTCATAAGCAGCATCAATCCTTGGTTGTGAAACAATGTCATTCAGAACTTTCATTCTTTTGATTTCTTCCAGATATTCAGGATTCGTTGTTTTAATATCTTCCAGAATTTCTGTACTTCCTTTGTAATCTTTTTTCAGAAATCTAAGATAAGCATCTGCAATCTGCCAATATTCATCCTTAGATTTTTCCTTCGTTTTATCGGTGAATTTTTGAAGGTCATCAAGATAGTCCTTCATCTTATCATCATACCCATAGCCTGAAGTCGTATAGAACGGAATTCTGTTTGGATTATCCAGCAGTTCGTCATCGCTTTGATCCGTTTTCTTTCCATCAGCAGATTCTTTAGATTTTGAACCTCCGAAAAGATTTTTAAAGAACCTTACAATTTTCTGCCAGAAAGAAAGCTTCTCCTCTTTTACTTCAGAGGTAGTTGTTGCTTTGTTGTCTTTTGAAGAAGTATTGTTATCAGCTTTTCCTCTTTGTATATACGGACTATTGGCGGCGTCTGAAGTGTAGTAATAAGTAGGCAGATAACTTCTTTCCAGTTCATTAATACTTCTTGCAGCCATTACTTTCAGGATCTCCGAGTCAGGATTGATTTCGTACATCTTTTCCATAGTAGGAATAGGATTGTTGAAGTCTTCATACCCTAAAAGAAAATAAGCCATATTCTTTTCTTCATTCGTATTGGCTCTCTTCATGATGTTGCTGAAAGATGCCGTATCAGAAAGCTTCATAGAAACAAATGCAGATTCCTTACGGTCCTTGCTGTTCATGAAGACCTGAAAGAAATTCCAGTTGGCATCACTGTTCATTTCCAGGCCTCTCTGTGCTCCTGCCAGTTGGTCCAGAGCCATGAAATAAACTGTTCCTTTCAATTTGATCGGAGCAACATAGGTTTTGAAAGCCTGCATTGCAGAATCATAGTTTCTGGTATAATGATTCAGACGTACCAGCTGATACCCGTAACGCTGTTTGATTTCAGGGTTTCTTGCTGCATTGTACAAAGATGTTAGAGCTGCAATGGTTTTATTGTAATCAAGTGCTGTAGCATTTTTTCTGTTGGCATCTCTGTCGTAATAAAAAGAATTTTCATTTTCAACATAATTGATGCTCATATAAGGTTCCAGATACTTGGCTTCGATCAAATAATCCAGGCCTTCCTTATATTTTTGGTAGAATCCGGAACCCAGCTTTTGCAAAATAGGATTTGCCGGGCTTCCATTCTTTAAGGCATTCAGGTCATTCATGCCCATCTTGTACACCAGGTTCTGAGTCTCAGCATAGCTAAGCTGATTATTGAAGAACTTTCTCCAGGTTTCAATATTATCATCAGGAATCAGCGCCCGGTTGTACCCTTCATAAAATCTTGCTGAATAATTGTGCAGAAAAGGAAGATAAGACTTATCCTTAATAATGCTTTGCGTAAAAAGGTTGAAATAATCATAGTCAGGGTCTGACCATGCGCATGCATCAGATTTTGTATAGAAAAGTGATACAACCGCAAGTGAAAGAATATACTTTTTCATAGGGGTGTAGTGTTTGTATTTTTTTATAATAGTTTATGGTTTGGTCTTGACAGTGGATGCCTCTATCTCTGAAGAGATTACAATTTCCGATCTAACACAAATTTACTATCTAATTGATAATAAATAATAGTAAAATGTGGGATTTTTTTCTGTAAAAAAGAAATCACATCTTCAAGCTGTTCATCGGAGATTTCTTCTACTTTTATTTTAAAACCTTTGTTTAAATAGCTTCCAAAGTAAAATCCGTCTTTCAGAACTTCAATTTCATGATCAGATATCTTCCTGAAATTCGGGTTTTCAAGATCTCTTTTAGATAACGCATTGATCAGTTTATGCTTGCCCAAGTGGTTGGTAACAATTCCCCAGGAATAAATAGGAAGAGCGACTTCTATTTTCTTGATAGGGTAGTCTTCCATTTTTGAAAGGTAGCTTTTTAAAATATTCACATCCAGAATCGAATTCTTATCAGATTTTTCCAATGGAGAGGAAGTAGAGTAGCACATCAGATATACTTTCTCTACCGGGGGAATTCCGGTTTGTTTTTTATCTTTCACCTGATGAAGGCGAAGGGTGCAGGTGATTTCTTTCCCGGAGATTCGTCTCAGCTCCTTCAGAAACTTAAAATAATCATTTCGCGTTCCGGCAGTCCAGTCACAGTCGATCTGAATTTCATTATTGGTTTTAAGATGATATTCTTCCGCTTTCTTCTGAATTAAATGGTGAATACTTTCAGCCAGAAATGTGATCTCTTCTGCTGAAATACCCAACAAAGTCTGATTGGTGATAAAAACAGTAGGAACAATCTGTTGATCTGTCTGAAAACTCTTGTCTTTTGTAATAACGGCAACAGGCTGGAATTTTCCATTTACTCTGTCAACATCAAAGAATCTGGTGTATAGATAAGGTGTGTTTGTTTTATCCAGTGCCTTTTTCTCTTCATAATCAAGCTTCAGCTTGGTTTTCCAGTAATAAAAAGTATAAGGATGATTCTCTTTTTTATTGCATGATACCACAAGGAAGAGAAGAAATACGAATAAAATTTTTAAATGTCTCATTGATACAAATCACTCTTGAAGCCACAATTCGCTGTAGCAATATGTTTTTTCAAAAGTAAAGATATTTAAGCAAAATTTAAACCGTAAAATCCCGGTGATTAATGTAAAGGGATGGTTGGTCGCAACAAGAAAACCACCCCGGATGGAATGGCTTTCTCTATATACTGTTTTACTACTTGTAAAGTTCACTTTCACACTTACAGGTGTTTTTATTAATACGCTCACTGGACGAGCAGCAGTCCTCAAGATGTAAAATATTTCCTCTTTCGTCGGTAAGGTAGATTTTATCTTTGTCAAATTTCACCATAAGTATCTCATCATATTCCTTGAAAACGACTTTCATTACTTTGTTTGGAGCATATTTTCCGGCATTTACTTCCTCTTTTGTTTCTTTTCCGTCAGCCTGATTCACCTGAACATACCCAAAATAGACATCACCATTCTTTTTTACATCCATATAATAATGAGGAGTACCCGTCCCGCTGTACCCTTTCATAATATCAAAGCTTCGGTATCCTGTAAAAGGAAGTTTTACCTGCTGAGCCAATGTAAAAATGCTGATACACAGAATGAGTAAACTGAAAATCTTTTTCATGCTTATTTTTTTTCCAAAAATAAATATATTAAGCCAAAATAGACACCGTAAAAACCCGGTGATTCAATAAGAACCGGAATTTTGATTTTTGTAATTTGAATAGAACCCGTGTGAGAATAAGAAAACCACCCCAGAAGGAGCGGTTTCTTTATAATTTAGTTTAATTCGGATTAAAAAACGGTGGCTGCCAGCTGAATCCTTGCATATTTATTAGAAGGATTCCACATCGCCATCATGGATAGAGGAAGACTGTAGTGATCTGTGATTTTAACTACTTTTCCTGCTTTTACACCTACATTCACAATGTCGAAGCTGTTTTTGCCATTGCCATACAAAAAGGTTTTGTCATTAAGGGCAAATCCGGCTCCTACAAAAGCGTCCAGATTTACCTTCTGTCCACTGATGACAGGATAACTCGCCTGAACATACGTAGAATATCTGTTTTTCTTATAACTTCCATCAGCTTCCAGAATGACTTCTCCCGCATTAGCTCCTCCATACAGCATAATGTCAGCTTCAATATTGATCGGGAACGAAGGCCCGAAAGTGTAATTTGTTCTTAAGTCAATGATATGGGCAGTCCTTCTCTGCGAGTAGCTGAAGATATCATCAGCAGCTACTGCAGTATTAATGTTTCGGGAGTTGTAGAGATCCCATAATCCAATATAAAAGCGCCCGTCAGAATACTGAACGTAGTAATTGATCTCCTTATAATGAGTATTGTCCTTATCATCCGCTAATGCAGAAGCACCCCAAATTCCCACTTTCCATTTCTTCTCTGCATCCAAAGCATAGGAAAGATTTCCCATCACAACAGGTTTATCTGTAATAATAAGCCCTCTCCATAAGTGATTGTTCTGAATGTTGGCTGTAAAGTCAAGTCTTCCTTCTTTGGTTTCCTTGGTTTCAGCATTTTCCTGTGAAAATAGCCTTCCTGTGCCTATCGCAAGAAGGAAGATCCCCTTTAAGATTTTTTTCATCATTTGTTTATTTTAAAAATCCATATATAACTGCTGCGATAACAGCACCTGTAATTGGGCCTACAACAGGAATCCAGGCATATCCCCAATCGCTGCTCCCTTTTACAGGTAAGATAGCATGCATGATTCTTGGGGCAAGATCTCTTGCGGGGTTGATGGCATATCCTGTTGTTCCTCCTAAGGATAAACCAATTGCCCACACTACAAACGTTACAGGAATAGCCCCGATAGAGCCTAATCCTACTTTAGCAGCTGGGTCTGCCTGTAAAGAAATACTGGGGCCTGCAAAATAAAAAACACAGAATACCAGTACAAATGTTCCGATAATTTCACTAATCAGGTTAGAAGATGTTTTTCTGATAGCAGGACCGGTACTGAAGCAGGCCAGTTTAGCTCCTTCGTCTTCCGTGATGGCAAAATGATCTTTATGAAACAGCCACACTAAAAATGCACCCAGCATTCCTCCAATCATTTGTGCTGCGATATAAGAAGGAACCAAGTCCCATGAAAATTTTCCGGCAGTCGCAAGACCAATGGTCACCGCCGGATTCAGATGGGCCCCACTTATTGGCCCTGCAACGGTTACTCCCACAAATACGGCCAATGCCCATGCGGTAGTAATAACAATCCATCCGGAATTATTTCCTTTCGTATCTTTCAAGACAACATTGGCTACAACACCGTTGCCTAACAATATAAGAAGCATCGTGCCGATTACTTCTGCAATAAATGGGGTCATATAAGTTTTTTTGTTAAGTGAATTAATCTTCTATCCAGCTTTGAGCGCTTTTTATAGCTTTCTTCCAGAAGTGGGTCATTTTATCCACCTGCTCTCTATCCAATTGAGGGTGGAAGTCTTTGTCAACAATCCATTGTTCCTGAATTTCTTCTATATTTTTCCAGTATCCTACTGCAAGTCCGGCAAGATAAGCCGCTCCTAGTGCTGTAGTTTCGAGAGTTTTTGGTCGTGTTATTTTAAAACCGAAAAGATCAGATTGAATCTGCATTAGAAGATCACTGGCAGAGGCCCCTCCGTCTACTCTTAATTCAAGACTTGCTCTTCCGGAATCGGCTTCCATTGCTTTCACAATATCATATACCTGAAATGCTATTCCTTCCAGAGTTGCTCTTGCGATATGAGCGTCTGTAGTTCCCCGGGTGATTCCTACAATTGTTCCTCGGGCATATTGATCCCAATAAGGAGCACCAAGCCCCGTCAATGCAGGCACGAAGTAAACGCCGCCATTATCTTCTACAGAAGCTGCCAACTCGTTTACCTGATCAGAAGAATGAATGATTTTAAGACCGTCTCTCAGCCATTGAATGGCAGCTCCTCCCACAAAGACACTTCCTTCCAGTGCATAATTGACTTCGCCATTAATCTTCCAGGCTACAGTAGTCAGTAGATTGTTTTTAGAAGAAACAGCTTCAGTTCCTGTATTCATTAATAAGAAACATCCTGTTCCGTAAGTGTTTTTTACCATTCCCGGAGTGGTGCACATCTGCCCGAATAAAGCAGCCTGTTGGTCACCTGCAATTCCGGCAATAGGAATTTTGGTAGAGAAGAGGGTAGTGGCAGTTTCACCATATATTTCACTGCTTTGCTTTACTTCAGGGAGAATAGCTTTTGGAATGTTGAATAATTCTAATAAATCATTGTCCCATTCCAGTGTATGAATATTCAGAAGCATTGTTCTGCTGGCATTGGAAACATCTGTAATAAACATTTTTCCACGGGTAAGCTTCCATACAAGCCATGTATCAACAGTTCCGAAACATAGTTTTCCTTCTTCGGCTTTCTGTCTTGCTCCTTCCACATTGTCAAGGATCCATTTTAGTTTGGTTGCTGAAAAGTAGGCATCCAGAACAAGTCCGGTTTTTTCTTTGATGGCCTGGGCGTGCCCCTGATCTTTAAGCTCGTCGCAGTATTTTGAGGTTCTGCGGTCCTGCCATACAATCGCATTGTAGATCGGCTCACCGGTTTCTTTGTCCCAGACGATTGTCGTCTCACGTTGATTGGTGATCCCGATAGCGGCAACTTCAAGCCCGGAGATTCCGGCTTTTGCAATAATTTCTGCTGCTACGGAGATCTGAGAAGACCAGATTTCATTGGGATCATGTTCTACCCATCCTGGTGTAGGGAATATCTGTCTGAAATCTTTCTGAGATACATATTTTATTTCTCCACTATGGTTGAAGAGAATCGCTCTTGAGGAAGTTGTTCCCTGATCCAGAGCGAGAATAAGCTTTTCATTCATGTATATAGAGTTAATTTAGGTTGATCACTTTAGGGGAATAAGGAGTTAATAAATATCCTTTTGCCAATTCAATAAATTCATTTTTCTGCTGCTGAGCCCATTCCTCAGAATATCCTTTTTCTTCAGCAATGATTCTGGCTACATTATGAGCACTGTCTATTGCAGCTCTTGCATCCAGAAACAGTAAGCGTACTCTTCTTGCCAGAATATCTTCAATGGTTTCTGCCATTTCTGTTCTTACTGCCCATACAACTTCTGCTACCGTGAAAGGATGATCCGGGTGGATCTTTTGAGCGTAGCGCGGATTGCTTTCCTGCAATGCTTTGATAGCTGGAATATCAGATCCGTAAACATACAGGTGATTGGTCCGGTCTACTTGTTCAGGTTTTACATTTCCATGAATGGAAAGGTGCTCCGTTTTAGATGGGCTATTTCCCAACCTGTGAACTTTCATCGCTTCATCTACCGTATCTTCTGCCATTTTACGGTATGTCGTCCATTTTCCTCCGATAATAGAAACTAATCCGGTCTCTGAGGTAATCACTTTGTGGCTTCGGGAAACTTCTTTTGTACTTTTGCTTCCGTCTTTTGGAGCAGCAAGAGGACGAAGTCCGGCGAAAACTGATTTTACATCTTCACGAGTCGGTTTTTTAGCTAAATATTGTCGTGCAGTATTTAAAACAAAGCTGATTTCCTCTTCCAGAGCACGAGGCTCGAAACTTTCATCCTTTAAAAGAGTATCTGTAGTTCCCACTAAAGCTCTGTCATGCCATGGAACAACAAATAAAACCCTGCCGTCTGAAGTTTTCGGAATCATAATCGCATCATCACTTTTCAGAAAAGATTTATCCAGTACCAGGTGAATTCCCTGACTTGGTACTACTAGCTTACCATGCTTAGGGTTGTTCATGTTGAGGATGTCATTTGTAAAGACACCGGTTGCATTGATGACCACTTTACCATGAATCTGATACTGCTGTTTAGAAAACTGGTCTTCTGCAACAACGCCAATTACTTTATCGGAAGCATCTTTTAAAAGGTTGATTACTTTTATGTAATTAACAGCACTTCCGCCTTTTTCAATAATAGTCTGGGTAAGGTTTATCGCAAGTCTTGCATCGTCAAATTGCCCATCCTGGTAAACAACACCACTCATCAAATGATTTTGTTCAATAGTAGGAAGCTTTTCAACTGTTTTTGATTTGCTGATGTATTTTGTTTTCCCCAGGCTCAGTTTTCCTGCAAGAAAGTCATAAACAGACAGTCCTATCTTATAGTAGATTCCTCCCCACCATGTGTAGTTTGGGATAATGAAAGACTGATTTTTTACGATATGTGCTGCATTTTTTGCCAGGAGACCCCTTTCTTTTAATGCTTCTTTTACCAATCCGACATCTCCCTGGGCAAGATATCTTACTCCACCGTGTACCAATTTGGTACTTCTGCTGGATGTTGCTTTTGCAAAATCATGAGATTCAAGCAATAAAGTTTTGAATCCTCTGCTTACTGCGTCTAATGCTGAACCTAAACCACTGGCTCCTCCTCCTATGACAATAAAGTCCCATTCTTTTACATTGGTTAACTTACTGAGTTCTTCGTTTCGTTTCATAAATGTTTCGTTTATGTTTCGTTTTC
>JASLCD010000448.1 GCA_030146295.1 Chryseobacterium sp. | reverse complement strand
AAGGCGAAAATTATTCCATCGTAATCAACGCGATGTCTGCATTGTTCAGTGCGCTGACTATTTTATTTTTGTTCTGGACGATCACTCATTTTGTGAGAAGACTCTTAAACAAAGATTTTGAAGAAATTACAAAACACCAGGAAATTTCTATTTTATTTGCTGGAGCAGTAGGAGCACTTTGCTTTACCTTCTCAGATACCTTTTGGTTCTCAGCTGTAGAAGGAGAGGTTTATTCTATGGCTTCTATGTTTATCGCGCTTTTGGTCTGGTTGATCACCAAATGGGAAAATGAGTATAAAGCGGGAGACAGTGAAAGATGGATCATTCTTATTTTCTTCGTTTTAGGACTTTCTGTAGGGGTGCATATGATGGGTATGCTGGCAATTCCTGCAGTGTGTCTGGTATACTACGCAAGAAACTATAAGTTTACCTGGAAAAACTTTATCTGGGCAAATCTTATTACACTGGGAATTTTGATTATTGTTTTCAAAATTATTTTCCCTTTGATTATGACGATGTTCGGAAGACTTGAAATTTTCTTCGTGAACGGTCTTGGACTTCCTTTCCATTCCGGAACGATTGCCGCTTTTGTGTTAATGGTAGCGATCTGCTATTTCTTAATCAAATATGCAAGAAAAGCAAAGAAAAACATCTACCAGACGGCAGCATTATCTGTGGTTTTCATGATGATCGGATTCTCTTGCTGGATGGTTATTCCTATCAGAGCCAATGCCAATCCGCCGATGAACCTTAATGATCCGGATACTGCAATTGGAATGCTGGATTATTACAACAGAGAACAGTATGGTGACTGGCCAACCATCTACGGACAGAACTATACCGCATTCCTTGATGCTAACGGAATTGAAAAGAATGAAGACGGAAGCTTTAAGACACAAAAAACCGGTGAGATCTACGAAAAAGATGAAAAAACCGGAACTTACAGAAAGACGGGAGACCGTTTCAATTATGTATTCAATAAGTCTCAGGTAAGCTTAATGCCTAGAATGTTTAATGAGGATAAGGATGTAATGGCCAACTATATTTCAATGTATGGTGCTCCGGATTTCACATTCAATTATGCTAATGAAGATGTGGCAGACAATCCACAGGCTAAGCAGATTTTTGATGAGCTGAGAGCAAAATATGAAGATAAGTCGATCACTGCTTCAGATTATCTGAAAGTAAAACCTTATAACCTTATCAATGTTCAGAAGCCTTCATTCCTTCAGAATATGGAGTATTTCATTTCGTTCCAGAACGGATATTACTTTGTAAGATACCTGATGTGGAACTTTGTCGGAAGACAGAATGACCTTGAAGGAAATATGGAAAGCACCAAAGGGAATTGGATTTCCGGGATTCCTTTTATAGATAATGTAACCGTAGGAAACCAGGATAAAATGCCTGCTAAATTCAAAAATGAAAGTACGGTGAAATTCTTCTTCCTTCCATTAATTCTGGGTCTGATTGGATTCTTTTTCCAATTGAACAGAGATTTCGGAAGATTCTATGCACTGTTATCTTTATTTATTTTAACAAGTGTAGGGATTATCTTCTATACAGGGGTAAAACCTTTTGAGCCCAGAGAAAGAGATTATGCAATGGTAGGTTCATTCTATGCATTTGCGATCTGGATCGGTATGGGAGCCGGAGCCATCTTGTGGTTCTTACAGTCTAAAATAAAATCAAACGGAGCTAACATTGCTTTAGGAGTGGTTTTATTAGGGGTACCTTTTATGATGGGCTTCCAGAACTATAATGTTCATGACAGAAGCAACAGATATACAGCCTATGATTACGCGTATTCAGTTTTAAAATCATTACCGAAAAACGATATTCTTTTCGTTTACGGAGATAACGATACTTACCCGGTTTGGGCAATCCAGGAAACTGAAAGATTCAGAGATGATGTGAAGGTAGTCAACTTTACCCTTGCTTCAACTCCTTGGAACCTTGATCAGGTAAAAAGAAGAACTTACAATGCTATGGGAATCCCTAGCGAGCTGACGCACGAAGATTACAGAGATGGGGTAAATGACCAGATCTATATGATGAAGAAGGAAGATTGGGAAGGTGTTTTCTCTATGCTGAAAGAGCAGGGAGCTCCTGAGACAGAATTCCAGTCTTTCAGAAAGTATCTTACTCAGGATTCTTTAACATTGAAGGAAGCGATCAATTTCATTAAAACCAAATCTCCTGAAAAAGATGAATTACTGAAAATGTACTTTGGAGAAGAGAAATATGAAAAATACAATATCCTTCCTGTAAACAAATTTATCCTTCCTGTGAACAAGGAAAATGCTTTGAAAGCAGGAATTATCAATAAAGAAGACCTTCCAAATGTTGCGAATCAGATCATGATTACTTACAAAGGAAATACTCTTTATAAGAACAACCTGATTCTTTTAGATCTTTTGGCCAACTTCGACTGGAAGCGTCCAATCAACTTCTCATCAGGAGGGATCTATGACAGTGAAAACATTTTCTATCTTAACGATTATCTTCAGTTTGACGGATTCAGCTACAGATTGATTCCTATTCAAACACCTCCGACTGCGGATGGAGACATGGGTAGAGTAGATGCTAATTCTCTTTATAATGTAGTGAAAAACTTCAGATGGGGGAACTTCAAGAATCTAAATGCTCACTTTGATGAGACGGCTACTTCTAATATCATCAGCTACAGAATGTCAGCGAGCAGAGCTGCAGCAGCACTTGCATTAAGCGGACAGAAAGCTAAAGCTTTAGAAATTCTGGATCTTGCAGCCAAAGAAATTCCTGCTGAGAAATATAACGACCCTCGTTCATTAAGCTCAATTGTATCAGGATATATTATTGCAGGACAGGAGCAGAAAGGTCTTCAGATTGCTGAGGTTCTTAAAAAAGGAATCTTTGAAGAATACGATTATTATTTAAGCCTTTCCAAAGCAGATCAGAGCTACCTGAGAAGACAAATGAGAACAAAACCTATGGAGTATTCTCTTGTAGTAGCTGCCGTAACGGATGCTTACACTAAGATCGGACAGAAAGAAAAAGCCTATGCTTATCTGGTAAAATCTATAGAGCCAATTGATAAGAAGTTCAATGTATTTATCAAAGATCTTCAGGAAATGGGTAAAGAGAAGGCACTGAAAGAGTCTGAAAATGTTCAGCAGATCGCGCCATTTTATCAGTATTTATTCGATGTGATGGAACCTTATGATTCTACTTATTCGAAAGAAAAAGAAAATCAGATTACCACTGCGATTATGAAAGCAACTAAATAAAACACTTTACAACGGGACTTCGGTCCCGTTTTTTATTATTGGGATTCCTGAATATTAAGGCTATATTTGTGAAAGTAAAAATACATGATGGCTGAAACACAAAATAGCAAATTCCCGATCTATGCCGTAATTGTTACGGTTCTTTTTAAACTACTTTTTTTATTAACGCACTACATTCAGGAAGATGCATTTATTACCTGGAGGGTTGCCCAGAATCTTTTAGATTACGGTGTAATCGGCTTCAACGGTGATACTAAAATTTCTGCCTCTACAACACATCTGTATGTTTTTGTATCTTATATTTTCAATCTTGTTTTCGGAAAAGAAAACTTTATTGAGCCTCTTTTGATTTTTAATTCCATACTGTTTACGATAGGAACTTTATTGCTTTCCCATTTGGTTCTTAAAAACCCGTGGCATAAAGCAATCTTTATATTTCTGATCGGTATTTTACCACCGGCTATTAAAATATCAATTCTGGGAATGGAGTACGGAATCCTGTTTTTCCTGGAAATGGCATTACTGTATTATGGTTTCCATAAAGGAAAAAAATGGGTATTGACCCTTCTTCCGGTTTTGATCATGTTTACAAGGATTGATACGGTGATATTTCTGGGGATCGTATTTCTGGTAGACCTATTCTGGAACAAAAAAATAAGATGGAATTATATTTTTGGCGGAGTACTGGGTGTTTTGGTAACGGTTGCTTTCAACTGGTTTTACTTTGGCGAGCTTGTGAATAATACCATTACTGCGAAAAAACTTCTTTATAGTGAAGACTTTACAATCCAACAGCATATCGGCTACTTTTTTAAGAGTTTCGGGAATTTCTGGGGAATGCTGAAGCTTCCGGGAGATTTTAATCCTGTAACGGTTGTGGTATTGGTCTTTGAACTGCTTTGCTTCATTTATCTGATCAGACAAAGAGAGAAGAGAAACTATTTCTTATGGATGATCTTTATTTTCGGATGGGTGAAACAGATGATTTTTATTTCTCAAAAGAGTTTGTTTGACTGGTATTACTGGGTTCCACAGCTTTTGCTTTTCGTTCCGGTTCTTATTTTTGTACTGGAACAGAAAGAGAAGAGAAACTTATGGATGTCATTACTTGTTGTATTTTATATTTTCCCGATGCTTGTCTTCCAGACTGTTCACTGTATTGCAACAGGAAACGGAGAGTGGAATTACCGCAGAACAATTGGAACCTTTTTAAATCATTATGAAAAAGACAAAAATCAGTGGATCTTACTGGAGCCGGCTGGTTATGTACCTTATTTTTCTGGGTTAAAAACAATTGATGAAGTGGGATTGGTGGATAAGCAGATTCAGGAAGAGATTAAAAAGGATAAGGTGAATTACTGGATCAATACTGTAAAGACAAGAAAACCGAAATATCTTCTTTCTTACCAGAATCTATATGAAGGGAACAATGCAAATTCACTGTATTATCAGACCCATTATAGACTTTTGAAGGAATTCAGAGTGAAAGATCACCTGAAAAGTGACAACAAAATTTTAGAAAAAATTTACAATCTGAAACCTTCCGGAACAGACTATAATTTGTACATTAGAATTGATTAAAAGATTAAAATATTTAAGCATTTAAAAAGTAAGATCTCCTTAACTCTTTACCCTCAAACTTATAACCTAGTATCTAATCCTAATCCCTGAAAAATGAAATACTGTGCTTTTCTCCGTGGCGTTAATGTAAAAGGAACCAATATGAAAATGGCTGATGTATGCCAGGTTTTTAAAGATGCCGGAATGAAAGAGGTGAGTTCAATACTGGCTTCCGGAAATATTGTGTTTTCTTCAGATAAAAGTGCAGAAGAATTAAAGATAATTCTGGAAAAGGCGATGTCAGAACATTTTTCTTATGAAGCTTTTCTGTTTGTAAAATCTCAGGCAGAGACAGCGGTTTTCTGGAACAGTATTCCTTTTGAGAAGAATGAAAACTTCCATATTTATAGTTTTGTCGGAATTCCCGGTGTAGAAAAAGTTCTGATGGAAGAATTTCAGAAATCGATTCAGGCGGAAGACGAAAAGGCGGAGATTATTAATGATATATTTTATTGGCAGGTTCCGAAAGGAAATACGTTGGACTCTACTTTTGGAAAGGTTTTAGGCAAGAAAAGTCTTAAAGATCAGTTGACCAGCAGGAATGTGAATACGTTTGAGAAAGTGCTGAAGAAGATGGGATAAAGTCTTTCCGTTTCCACTTTATAGGTTTTGGCTGAAGCCAATGGCTTTTATTTTATTAAAAAACGGGCTAAAGCCCGTTCCTATTGAATCCTTATAGATCTTGTAATTCAATTAACGATTCTTTGTTTTATAAATGATCATGTAAAAACGCACGGTTTATCATCTCTGAAAGATTCAATCTATTCCTGAAAATTTTCTACCTTAGAAAAAGTGATGAATAATTCATTAAGCAAAAATTCTGCTTTGAGTGCTGCGTATTGGCTTTCTCTAA
This sequence comes from Chryseobacterium sp., assembly GCA_030146295.1. Classification (GTDB taxonomy): domain Bacteria; phylum Bacteroidota; class Bacteroidia; order Flavobacteriales; family Weeksellaceae; genus Chryseobacterium. Next base: position 939 of record JASLCD010000448.1, on the reverse strand, counting down.
ACTCCTCTCCAAATAATTTCCAAGTCTGAAACTTTCTCAGTATTTTTACTGAACTTTTTAATTACAACAAAATGATTCAGTATTTAGATAATATTTCGCACAAAGATTCAAAAAACTTTTTCCTTATTGCCGGACCTTGTATTATTGAAGGAGAGGATATGGCGTTAAGAATTGCTGAAAAAGTAATCAATATTACAGACAAATATAATATTCCTTATATTTTCAAAGGGAGTTTCAAAAAGGCCAACAGAAGCCGTGTAGACTCTTTCACATCCATAGGTGAAGAAAAATCGCTGGAAATCCTTAAAAAAGTAGGAGAAACGTTTAATATCCCTACGACAACAGATATTCACGAAAATGAGCATGCAGCGCTGGCAGCACAATATGTAGACGTTTTACAGATTCCGGCATTCCTGGTTCGTCAGACAGATCTATTGGTCGCCGCTGCAAAAACAGGAAAATGTGTTACCCTGAAAAAAGGTCAGTTCCTTTCACCGGAAGCAATGAAATTTGCCGTTCAGAAAGTGACAGACTCTGATAACCAGAAAGTAGCGATCATCGAGAGAGGAAATTCTTTCGGATATACAGATCTGATCGTGGATTACAGAGGAATTCCTACGATGAGAGAATATGCTCCAGTTATTTTGGATGTTACTCATTCTTTACAACAGCCTAACCAAAGTTCGGGGGTTACAGGAGGAAGACCGGAGCTTATTGAAACCGTTGCCAAAGCAGGAATTGCTGTAGGAGCAGATGGAATTTTCATCGAAACGCATCCTACACCGGAAACCGCTTTATCTGATGGTGCCAACATGTTAAGATTAGATTTATTAGAAGATTTGTTACAAAAGTTGACAAGAATTAGAGAATCAATTTTGTAATTGTTAAAAAAACATTAATTTTAGAAATTCTAAAATATTTCTTTTGAAAAAACTAGTT
>JASLCD010000442.1 GCA_030146295.1 Chryseobacterium sp. | reverse complement strand
GTAATATTGCAATTGAAAGATTGATAAAAAAAAGTCAAATAATTAAAAATAATACAAAATGGTAACTTATATCGGTATCGTAACAGGTTTAGTGGTAATCACTTCATATTTAATGACAGTAAGAAGAGAAAGAAACTAATTTAAAATAAAACAAGCCTATAGAATATCTATACTAATTATATTGTTTTATGTTTTTAGTCTGAGAGATCGGATTGCTCTTTTACTCATTGGGTAAAAGGGCCCAAAAACATAAACAGCAAGATCTTAGTTTCATAACAAATTTTAATATCCAAATGAGAAAAGCCGTTCGTAAGTCCGGCTTTTCTTTTTGTTTTACAAGATTATTAAATAAGAGATCAATTGATTTAAGTATTGATTTCACATATGTTCCCGGGGATTTTTCCAGATTATTGTATTGAATCCTGAGATGCAGATTCTTCATTCATAATCTATTATTTAAATTTCATTTATCACGCCCTTCTGGCCTAGCCGTTTATTATTATTCAGGATTTCTTCCGGCATTCAATAAAGCTTTATCTTTGTTTATTCAATAATCATTTATTATCACCATGAGTCTGTACAATCTTATTATCCAGGATAAAGAACAAGTAACCCTTAACGAAGTATTTCTCGATAAAAATAACAAGGAGCATCTTGTTCAGCTTATCAAGGAACACAACTATATTAAAGAGCTGCAGGAGTACGGTCTTCCGGTTAATAATAAAATTTTGCTTCAGGGAAGTTCAGGATGCGGAAAAACAATGACAGCAAAAGCTATTGCCAATGCTTTGGGAAAAAACATCATGATTCTGAATCTGAGCAACATCGTTTCATCACGTATTGGCGAAACGTCCCAGAATATTAAAATGATCTTTGATAAAGCTGCAAGGGAAAGATCTGTCCTTTTTCTCGATGAGCTGGATCAGATTGGCAAAGCAAGGGGCAGTGATGATAAGGATGTAGGCGAAATGAGAAGGCTGGTGAATACCCTGATTCAACTGATTGATTACTATCCTGAACATTCACTTTTACTTTGTGCTACCAATCACCCTGAGATTATTGACACAGCATTACTAAGACGTTTCCAGCTGAAGATCAATTACGAAATGCCTTCTGCTGAGATTCTGGATACTTTCTATGATCAATTGTTAGATCAGTTTCCGGAAGATATGAGAACGGTTGAGAGGAAGTACTCTATTTCTTTTGCAGAAGCTAAAGATTATGCTTTAACGGCTGTAAAAGCTGCATTCATTAAAAAACTGGAAGCCAAAGAAACCATCCTATCATGAAAGAAGACATTCTCCACAACCTTACCATCATCCACAATCGGATAAAAAATGCCTGTGAACAATCCGGAAGAAGTATTGATGAAGTAAAGCTATTACTGGCTACCAAAACAGTACCCGCAGACCGGATCAAAATTGCTTTGGAGCATGGCCAAATCTTAATTGCAGAAAACAAGGTACAGGAATTGAAGGAGAAGTACGATGATTTAAAAGATATACCTCATGACAATCATTTTATAGGTCATCTTCAGACCAATAAAATCAAAGACATTCTGAAATATGATGTTACCTGCATTCAGTCTCTGGATCGTCTGGAACTTGCTGAAAAGCTCCACCAAAGACTTTTGGCAGAAAACAAAACGATTGATGTTTTGACTCAGGTGAATACATCCAATGAAGAAAGCAAATTCGGGGTTGAACCTGATGAGGCCATTGAGCTTACCAAAAAGGTTTCCGGTTTCTCTACATTAAAAATAAAGGGTCTTATGACGATCGGCCTGTTCAGCGCGGAAACAGAGAAAGTAAGAGCTTGCTTTAAAATACTGAGAAACCTTCAGCAAAAAATCATTCATGAGCATATTCCGAACGTGGAGATGAAAGAACTGTCTATGGGAATGAGCGGAGATCTGGAAACAGCTATTGAAGAAGGCGCTACCATTCTACGGGTAGGAACCGCTGTTTTTGGAGCGAGAATCTATCCGGACAGTTATTATTGGGATGAGGGTAAAGCGAATAAAAAAGCATAAAATCACATGTTTCCGTTTACTTATACTTTTGAAAGAGAAATCATCACTGATAAAACATCTGATCAGGTTATTTATGCAGTACAAGATGTGTTAAAAGAAAAAAATGTTCAAAATATTCTTTGCGGACCGGAGTTTATTTCTTTCAGTGAAGGTCTTTTCACAGAAAGATCCAATTGGCATTATTTATCTTTAATTGATAATGGGAAATTCACTTATAATGAAAAGAACAAAACGCTTACCTATGAAGTAAAACTGTGGAAGTTAAACCTCTTTTCGCTTATTTTTCTCATTGTTACCATGGCCAATTTTAAAAATCTCTTCGGTAATCTGTTTCCTTTTTCAGCACTTTTGATCAGTCATTTACTTTGCTATTTTGGAAACCGGGGATTGATAAAAAAATTGTCCATAAGATCAACTATTTGTCCTAATTCTTTACGTTAAATCATTATTGCCAGCCATCAATATGTTCAAAACCCTTTAAACAAAGGCTTTTTTAGTCTATAAAATCGGTATACTTTTTGATGTAAAACTTTAAGAACCAAACAAATACATGTATGACAAAAAAATTACTCTCGGGCTGTCTATTTATAGCAGTATTATTCTTTTATTCTTGTGAAAAAGAAAACACACAGATGAAAAGCGGAATTTCCATTGAAACCATTTCAATTATTACCTGCGTTACTATGGGAGTAGCGATCCTGCTCGCCTATAGCTTTAAAAGAAGGTAACAAAGTACAACAGAAAATAGTTAAAACCACCTCTCAATTTTGGGAGGTGATTTTGTTTTGAAAAAAGTTCTTTCTTTTATTTAAAAATAAATTCTCAGCTATTGATATTTCGTTAAAATCCAATATATTTCATCATTCTTTTATAACTAATATCCCCATGAAAAAAACACTCCTGTCAGTCCTTTTACCTTTGCTTATCTTTAGCTGCACCCGCAGGCAAGAGGCTAAAAAAGAAGAGATCATTCCAATTCAGCATACAGAAAAAGATAAAGAAGATGTAAAGCCTGCGGCTCCTACTCCGTTTGAATATCTTTCGGATTACCCTGCAATCAAAGATTCTTCGAAGTTTATCCAAAATCTCCGGCAGGCTTTTGATCTTGATATTCATGAAAGCCCGTCTCAGCAGGAAAGTGAAAAAATAACTGTATTCAGGAAGGTAAAAATGAATGGTTCAGATCAGCACTATTATTTTATTGAGTATGACTGGAAGTCTGGCTCTACCTCACAATACCCCTGGAAATATCAGCTGTTGTTAACGAAGGATGGAAAGCTCGTCAAAAAATTAACTGCGGACCGATATGAGTTTGTTTCCGTTTTCCCCAAAGAAAATCCTTTTTTGCTCGCAACAATTGTAACAGGACACGGGAATGGCGGACATGAACTTTATAAAGTATCAGCAGATTCTCTGGAAAATGTATATGAAGGATATTATGACTACAATCTAAGAACTTATGATGCTCATGAAGACACCAAAGTGTATGAACCGTATGAATTACAGTTTAAGATCAAAGACTATAACAATGACGGGATTAATGATATTGCCTTCAAGGGAAAAGCCGTGCTGATCATGGGACGAACTCCGGATGGTGACTGGTATGATTATACAACAATAAATGGTAAGCAGGTTACTTATTCTGTTGATCATCCTTTTCAAAAAATCCCCGTGGAATATATTTTTCTTTACGATAAAAAATCAGGACACTTTAAGGCAAAAGAAGATTATGCGGAAAAATATAAAGAACTTGAATAATACCGAAAAAATCCTATCTCATACATTTTCATAACCACTCTATAAAAATTTCATGAAATACATTTTCCTAACCCTCACCATCGTGATACAGTTTATTATAATTGTAGCATTACAGCTGCTGGACGGCATTGAAATTATCATCGGAATCTTTGTTGCCTGTCTTCTGTTGGGCGCCCTGATTTACTTTTCAAAATCAGGAAAAATGTCATTATTTAAAAACTTTGGTTTCGGGCTTTTTTATGGTTCGCTGATTTCACTGGTAAGCGTGATTAGCTTTATTACATGGCTTTCATATAATTTTCCGAAATAATATTGGGACACTTTTGATTAAAAATTCCAGTGGAAGCATTCCAGAATTTTGATGAAGAGCAGGCTCGAAGAATTAATCAAAACGAAATAAAAAAAACTCATTGCAACATTGAGATGCTTCACCATGCTCGCAATGGCTATTAAAACAAAAAATCCCTCTCATTACTGAAAGGGATTTTTTTATAGTTAAAAAACTGAGATTACATATAAGCTTCAATCGGCTCACAAGTACATACCAAGTTTCTGTCTCCGTATGCTTCATCTACTCTTGATACAGAAGCGAAGAATTTGTGGTCTCTCACCCACTCCAGTGGATAAGCTGCCTTTTCTCTGCTGTATGGCTTATCCCAAGAATCAGAGATTACCAATTGTTCTGTGTGAGGAGC
>JASLCD010000434.1 GCA_030146295.1 Chryseobacterium sp. | reverse complement strand
AGACGGACATTAGCAATCTTGCAATTAAGTCTTTTGAAAGATTACACTGTCCAATTTTTTCCTTTTCTTATTTTATGGCATACAAAAACATTGTTTTTTTACGCCTTCTTTACAAACTCAGACTTAAGAGCCATAGCCCCAAAGCCATCAATTTTGCAGTCAATATTGTGATCACTTCCTGGTCTTAGACGGATGTTTTTCACTTTAGTACCAGCTTTTACTGGTTTCGGAGCTCCTTTTACAGGAAGATCTTTTACCACGACAACAGAATCTCCATCCTGAAGTTCGTTTCCGTTTGAATCCAATATTTTCCCTTCGCTTGATGCTTCAGAAGCGGTTTCTGCCGGATCCCATTCATAAAAACACTGGGAGCACACCATCAAGTTATCGCTCGGATAGGTAAACTCGGAGCTGCATTTCGGACAAAGTACTGTATCACTCATATTCTTATTTTTGGCAAAGGTAGAGTTTTTTAGAGGTTGAAGTCAAGAGGTAAAGTTCAGTATAGTAGATAATAAGCGCGTGTTAATTTTACACAACACGGTGAATTAATACAAATTAAATAAACTTGTTGTAAAGAAAATAAGGTATAGTAATGAACACTGTATATTTTGTCAGCAAATATTTTTCATTAAGCAAAAACATGGGTTTATTCGTTTTAAAGGAAAAAGCTGTTGTCAACAAATAAAAAATATAAATATTGGGAAAATCTTTACAAATTCAGCAGTAAAATTTATTTCTGTCCCCTAAAAAATCAATAATATCAGATCAGAACGGATCATCTTACTCCCCACTCTCAACTCCTCCAATTCCCAAACTCATCAACTCAATCTTCAACTCTCAATTAAAAGTCGTATTTTTGCAGATTCAAACAGCGAAGCAAATTTATGGAACTTATTCACAGAAACTTGGCAATCGGAATTCACGACGCCTTACAGGAGACATTTTTTGAGAAAAACAAATATGCAGATAAAGTTATTGAAAGACTTTTGAAAGCAAACAGAAAATGGGGAAGCCAGGACAGAGCTGTTGTTTCTGAAATTTTTTACAATATCATCCGTTGGAAAAAACGTATTGAATATTATATGGGTGAAGGGGTAAAACCTAACAACATCTACAAGCTGATCATTGCTTATTTACTTTGGAGCAAAACCAATTATAAAAAATTTGAAGAATTTGACGGAATCAAAATTGCCGACATTCTTACAAAGCTTAAAAAGAATACAGTTCCTACAAAAGCGATAGAACACTCTATTCCTGAGTGGCTGGCTGAAACCCTTGAAAAAGAACTGGGAGCCAACTGGGAAAGAGAAATGATTGCTTTGAATGAGCAGGCTCCTACCGTTTTAAGAGCCAACTCTTTAAGAACAACACCTAGGGAGCTTATTTCGGATCTTTCCGATGAAGGAATATCAGCTTTTTCCATTAAAAATTTTCCTGATGCTGTTCAGCTGGAAGAAAAGAAAAACGTTTTTTTGACCACAGCTTTCAAAGAAGGATTATTTGAAGTTCAGGATGCCTCTTCTCAAAAGATCGGTTATTTCCTTGATGTAAAAGAAGGACAGAGAGTCGTGGACGCATGTGCTGGTGCGGGAGGAAAAACACTGCACTTAGCAGCCATCATGAAAAACAAAGGTCAGATCATCGCATTAGACATCTTTGAATGGAAATTAGCCGAATTGAAGCGTCGTGCAAAAAGAGCCGGAGCTCACAATATCGAAACCCGTATGATTTCCGACAACAAGGTTATCAAACGTCTTCATGATAAAGTAGACCGACTTTTAATTGATGCCCCATGTTCTGGTCTTGGAGTTTTAAAAAGAAACCCTGACAGTAAGTGGAAAATTGATCAGGACTTTATTGACAGAATTAAAAAAGAACAGCAGCAAATTCTTCAGGACTACTCTAAAATGCTTAAAAAAGGAGGAAAAATGGTGTACGCTACGTGTTCTATCCTTCCTTCTGAAAACAATCTGCAGGTAGATGAATTCATCAAAAACAACCCTGGATTCAAAATGATTAAGGATGAAAAAGTAATGCCTAGTGAAGGTTATGACGGATTCTATATGGCTTTGATTGAGAGAATTTCTTAATCTTAACACAACAATAATACATAAAACTACTCTATCTTTTGGAGTAGTTTTTTTGTTTAAAAAATCTTTCTAAAAAAATGTAACATTTTTTGTAACATTTAAGGCATATTGTCTACTAACTGTATAGATTAAACCGTTTTGATGCTGTGGAAACTTTAGAATAACTTTGCAGCAAACTCATTTTATTTATGCATACAAGAATTGTTTTCAATTTTCTAGCGATCTTCTTATACTGTCTGTTTTCTGCACAGACCTATGAAATTCAATACACCAGTTCATATAACGGAAAAACAACAGCTGGTCAGCCTTCCACCATCGTTTGGGTAAATGAGAAAGAAAATTTCATTCTCAACAGTACGATCAAGGAGCAAAAAAGCAGCTTCCCTTATGAAATCACCAAGGTAGAGAAGCCTTCAAATACTATTGTTTCCTATGCTTTTTTAAAACCTGAATCCATCATTTCAACATCAGATACCGAATCCGTAGGAAAACAGGATTTTGAGCTTACCTCTGAAACTAAAAAAATTTTAGGATACAACTGTAAAAAAGCAGTTACCAAAGTCAACTCAAATACCATTGAAGTCTGGTATACGAATGACTTGAAGCTAAAGGGCGGACCTTCTGTTTTGGGACAGAATTTAGGTCTGGTTCTGGAAGTGGAAAGAAATAAAAACTCTTTACTTACAGCCAGTTCGATCAAAAAGATAAAAAACACCGGAATTGAGAGTATTGTAAAGGGAAACATCCAGACTACAGATCAGTTAGGATATAAAGATTTACTTTGGAAAAGCAGATTTACCACTCTGAATATTTTTGAAAACGAAATGATCAATTTTTCTGATGCTTCCCAATCAGATGACCAGATAAAAAGATATGCCAACGGCACCATCATTCTCAAAAAGATAAAATTTCCAGCTATTACAGAAGGGGAAAATATTTTTGTAGAGCTGAAACAACAGTCAAACGGTGATGCCTATGACAGAACCGGAACCGTATTTTTCATTCCGCAGGATAAAGAAAAGTCATTTTTTGACGGATTGGAAAAAGGGGCAAAAACCCTTCCTGTCTACGAAAATGGAAATGGAAAGCAATATTATGGAATAGCAGCCACCGACCAATATAATCCTGCCATGGAAATGATGAGATTCTTTACCGCTTTTGGGATCCAGAAATTCAATCATATCCAGCTTAAAGGAAAAAACTGGCACACCATCAGTCCTTACAGACAGGATATCACAGAGCTGAAACCGGCATTGTCCGGAAAAGAACTTTGGGTAGGTACATTTATTGGCAACTATGACAAAGGAGGACATAAAGTAAGCCTCGACATTACCATTCACAAGAGTGACCAGACGGTTCATAAAAACAATACCGCGATTCCATTATTCAATACTTTAAATATTATGGAAATGGCCGGACAGGATTACTCTACCATGTTCAGTCAGGACAAAGGGCTTCTTGTTAATTTCACTTTAAATAAAGAGTTAAAAAACGCTCAGTTAAGATATACAACTACGGGACATGGAGGTTGGGAAAACGGAGATGAATTTGTCCCTAAAGCCAATTCTATTATCGTTGACGGAAATCCGGTATTTTCATTTGTACCCTGGAGAACAGACTGCGGTTCGTACCGTTTGTACAATCCGGCTTCAGGAAATTTTCAGGACGGTCTTTCTTCATCAGACCTCAGCAGATCAAACTGGTGCCCGGGAACGGTTACCAATCCCAACTTTATCCCTCTTGGAGATTTGAAAGCAGGTCAACATACAATCCAGATAAAAATTCCTCAGGGAGCTTCCGAAGGTACAAGTTTCAGCTCATGGAATGTGTCCGGAACGTTACTTGGAGTACAATAAAAACAAAACCTTCTTGCATGAGAATTGCAAGAAGGTAAAAACACAAATGATGAAAAAAAATTATTTCGAGCCACAAAGTAAGGGTTAA
>JASLCD010000201.1 GCA_030146295.1 Chryseobacterium sp. | reverse complement strand
CTTTTCCTATCTCGAAATTATGGACAGTCTTGAGCTGCAGCTGATGGATGAAGATGGATATGACAGGATCAGTTTTGGAGATGATGAAATAGAATACCCGCACGCACAAGGTTATCAGAATTTTGTTGAACAGCTTGCTAAGCATTTTCCTGAAGAAAAAGGAAACCTTGAAAACTACTGTGAAGAGATTCAGTATGTCTGCAGCCAGTTCCCGAGATATCATGTCGTAGGAAAAGACAGCTACAATGAGGAAATCCTGCACCTTAATACCAAAAGATTTATAGAATCCATTACCCAGAACAAAAGGCTTCAGGCCGTTTTATTGGGATCCAACTTTTTATATGCCGGAGATTCGGAAAATGTACCTTTCTATGTACATGCTTTAACGGTAAATTCTTATATTCAAAGTGCTTACAAATGTGTAAGAGGCGGAAGCCAGATCTCTAAGCTTCTTATCCGAAAACTTCGGGAATATGGAGCGGAAGTTCACAAGCATTCAGAAGTGTCTGAATTTGTTTTTAATGAAAATAATGTATTGGCATCTGTAAAAACGAAAGCAGGAAAAGAATACTCAGCAAGACAGTTTATTTCAAATATAGAGATTCGTTCCACCATTCAGCTGATAGGAGAGGAGAGACTCAAGAAGTCCTTTCTGAACAGAGTTTTGAGCTGGAAGCCTGTTTCATCATGCTTCAGTATTTATCTGGTTTTGAGGCCTCACTATCTTCCGAATTTCAATTACAACAGATATCATTATTCATCAGAAAAGCAGGTCTGGAATGCATTCCATTACCGGAAAGACTCATGGCCGGAAACCTATATGCTTTCATCCACACCCTCAAAGCATCATCCCGAATTTGCAGAAAGTCTTACCGCAATTTCTTATATGGATTTCGATGAGGTTAAAGAATGGGAAAATACATTCAATACCGTAGCGGATGAGCATGAAAGAGGAAAAGCCTATGAAAGATTTAAACTTGAAAAAACAGAAAAGATGCTTGATGCTCTGGAAAAGAAAATTCCCAACGTAAGGCATGCCATCAAGACAATATATACTTCTTCTCCCTTGTCTTACCGCGACTATATAGGGAATTTTGAAGGGAATATGTACGGATATATGAAAAACTCTGAGAATCCTCTTAAAACAATGGTTTCCCCCCGTACCAAGATTGATAATTTGTTTCTTACTGGGCAATCTGTTAATATGCATGGCATTTTAGGAGTTACCATCGGAGCTTTTAATACCTGTGCGGAGATCTTAGGAAAAGAAACGATAGACAGGCGGCTGACACAAATGATTAATAAAAACTAAAGTGAAAAAAACGAAAACCATTTACCCATTTTATACAAGAACTCTTTTTTACCTTATTTTTTGTTTTTTCCTCACTTCCTGCGGAATATCAAAGTCTATCCATCATATTCCTGATGTAAAGCAATATTCGCTGGAAGTTCCGAAAGTAGCCCGGATCAATGACAGTACTTTCAGTTATAATCAGAATTACCTTACGAAAAATAAGCAGCAGCTCTGGGAACTGTATATCAATGGAAACCCTCTGCAGCTGGGATATAATAATGGAGCATTGACACAAAGTTTAATGCAGAAACAGGAAGGAATCTTTTTCTCAAAAGTTGAGGGATTTGTACCGTCAAAATTTAAGCAAAGGCTGCTAAGAGGCTTTTTGAAATGGTACAACAGAAAAATGTACCTCAATGTAAGAGAAGACTATCAGGCAGAATTATATGGTTTATCACAATATTCATCTGATCAGTATGATTTTATTGCTCCGAAATACTTAAGAAATCTTTACCTGCACGGGGCTCATGATATTGGGCATGCCATGCAGGATCTGGCCATGGTAGGCTGTACTTCTCTTGCGGTATGGAACGAAAATACTGAGGACGGTGATTTGCTGATCGGAAGAAATTTTGATTTTTATGTAGGAGATGATTTTGCAAAAAATAAACTGGTAGAATTTGTTCAGCCGGAATCAGGAATCCCCTACATGTCGGTAAGCTGGCCGGGAATGATTGGTGTTGTTTCAGGAATGAATAACGAAGGGATTACGGTAACGATCAATGCAGGGAAATCAAAAATTCCCCTTACCGCAAAGACTCCAATTTCTTTGGTTACGAGAGAAATCCTGCAGTATGCTAAAAATATAGACGAAGCGATAGCGATTGCCAAAAAAAGAAAAGTTTTTGTATCAGAATCTATCCTTGTGGGAAGCGCTTCGGATAAGAATGCCGTAATCATTGAAGTATCACCTAAGAATTTCGGTGTATACAGAGTAAAGAACAGCAGTAAGGTTCTTTGTACCAATCATTTTCAGTCGGAGACCTATAAAGATGACAAAAGAAATCAAAAACATATTCTGGAGAGCCATTCGGAATACCGGTATGAGAAACTTCAGGAGCTTTTGCAGGAAGAGAAAAAGATGACCCCGGAAAAAATGGCTTCTGTTTTAAGAGACAGATCCGGCTTAAAAGGTGAAAAGATTGGCTATGGAAATGAAAAAGCGCTCAACCAGCTTCTTGCACACCATGCCATTATATTTTCACCCCAGAAAAAACTGGTTTGGGTATCTTCAAATCCTTATCAGCTGGGAGAATTTGTATGTTATGATCTGAATGAAATTTTTTCAGACAAAAAAGCAGAACTAAGCCTGAAGGCAAAAACAGAATTGAATATTGCAAAAGATCCCTTTGCAGATTCCGAAGAATTTGAAAATTATGAACGTTCTAAAATGATAAGTAAAGAAATAAATGAAGCAGCAGCAGATCAAAATATCCTGTTGACAGATGATTTTATTCCTTATTATCAGTCTATGAATCCTGATTTCTGGTTGGTCTATTATCAATCAGGGAAATATTATTTTAATAAAAAAGAATATTCAAAGGCAAAAACTGAATTTGAAAAAGCGCTGACGAAAGAGATTACGACTGTTCCGGATAGAAAAAATGTGGAAAAATACCTTAAGAAAACTTTAAACAAAGTGAAATGATCCCTAAATATATAAAACTGCTGTTCTGCATTCCTTTTATCATCATTATCTGCTATTCGGTTTATCTGTGTACGGTTTACAACTCGATACCTGACATCATAGCCATTCACGGATATGGAAATATGAAAGACAATTACGGAAGCAAAATATTCCTTGTAATGCCGGTACTCATGAATCTGGTGATTCTTATATTTATCTGGTTGATTATCAGGAGGCCGGATAAAATAAAATTTACTTTTGAAATTGATGAAAGTGAAAAAGAAAAAACTTATCATATAACGCAGTTAGCTTTGGTAATTATTGCGATATTTGTTACCATAATGATGACTCCGTTATCATTTTCTGATATTGTTTATAAATAGATTGAATATGACAAAATTTTTAGCCTTATTCCTTACCACATGGTCTCTGTTAGCATTTTCTCAGGACAGAAAAGAGATCGGAAATACTTTTATCAAAACTTTACTGGTGGATAAAAATATTGAAAAAGCACATTCTTATTTTGATCCTTCTATAGCAGGCCAGATTCCCGTAGATCAGCTTAAGGCCATTACAGAGCAGCTTCAGGGACAGATTGGAAGTTTTAAAAATATCCTTGAAGTGAACAACGAGGGAAATATTTACTATTACTATTCAGAATTTGAGAAGACTAAGCTGGACATCCAGCTTACTTTTGGAGATAATAATAAAATGCTTGGCTTCTTTTTAGTACCTCATAAACCATTTGAAAAACGGGACGAAAAGACCACGCTTAAGATAAAAAGTAATGATATTGAATTGAATGGGACATTATGGATTCCTCCTTCCAACAACAAAAAAAAGTTGGTCATTTTTGTTCATGGCTCGGGAGCTCATGACAGAGACGAAACAGTGGGAGAAAACAAACCATTTAAAGACATTGCAGAGTACCTTTTAAACAACGGAATCTCTTCTTACCGATATGATAAAAGAACGTATTCTTACCCTGAAACATTCAGTGAGAAGTTTACTGTTGAAGAAGAGACCATCAACGATGCGGTAAATGCAGCCCTGTATTTTAAAAACAATGCAGAGTATAAAGGGTATGAGATTATTATCCTGGGACATAGCCAGGGAGCTTATATGATGCCTAAAATTGCGGAAAAGGCTCAGGCCTCAAAATATGTTTTCATGGCCGGTAATGCAAGACCTCTACAGGACTTGCTGCTAGAGCAGTATGATTACCTTCATTCTATAGATGCAGCTAAAGTTCCTGCTGAAGCCGTTCAGGAAGTAAAAAAACAGGTTGCATATCTCAACTCATCCAAATTCAGTTTAAGTTCACCGGCATCAGAACTTCCTTTGGGACAATCTGCAGCGTATTGGAAATATTTAAAGGATTATAATCAGCTTAATGAAGTTAAAAAAGTAAAAGCTCCTATGTTTTTTGCTCAGGGAGGAAGAGATTATCAGGTAACCGAGAAAGATTTCAACCTTTGGAAAGAGACATTGAAAAACGATAAAACAGCGGTGTTTAAATTCTATCCTGCATTAAGCCATTTATTTATAGCAGGCTCCGGAAAACCTTCTCCAAAAGATTATGAAACAAAAGGAAACGTTGACGCGCAGTTTTTGAAAGACCTTACACAGTTTATTCTGAAATAACTTATTCAGCAGAAAATAGAAAATAATAATAACTAATTGTGATGAGCCTGGAATTTTATTTCAGGCTTTTTTAATTATTCTCGGGGCTTACCTTATTCAAAAATAAAAGAGCGGCTATCCCTGAAATCGCAGAAAGTGTAGTGCTCAAAATAAAACTGCCAATGATATATTGAAGCAGATTGTTTTTAATCAGATCAAAATTTATATCCTGACTTAAAATATTGCTGTCACCACTTACAAATGGTGCTCCCAGAAACAGAGAGGCTGCAATAATAAAAGGAATAAAGGGAGGAAGGCTCACATTGGAAGCTACAAATGCAAGTACTTTATTGAGTTTAAAAAGGACAGATAAACTGATGACCAGAAGTGTCTGGAATCCCCAGAATGGCGAAAGCCCTATAAAGACTCCCAATGCTATGGAAAATGCTTTTGTGCGGTTACTACCGTCACTTTCTAAGACGTCTTCCTGGATGAACCTTTTAAAACTTTTTTTTTTGAAATTATTCACGAAATTTCTCGGAATAATATACAAAAGAGTAATCGTCACCAGAATCGTATTCAGAATGCTGATTCTTGTAAAATCTTTGAAAGGTCTGAAATGGGAAACACGTTCTGCCGGATCATACAAAACCTTAATAGGAACATTCTTTACCGGAACATGCCTCCATGCGGTTCTTACAATGATTTCTATTTCAAATTCAAACTTGGGGGTAAAATATTTCTTTGGAATTTTGTGCAAAGGATAAAGCCTGTAGCCCGACTGGGTATCTTCCAGCTTAATTCCGGTTTCAAACCAGAACCAGAAATTTGAAAATCTGTTTCCGAAGCTGCTTTTCTTGGGAATACCGTCCTGGGACATATTTCTGTTTCCGATCAGAAGAACCTCTTCCTTCTCCTGAAGAAGAGCTTCTACAAATACTGGAATATCATCGGGATAGTGCTGCCCGTCTGAATCAATTGTGATGGCATGATCGTATCCGGATTCTTTTGCTTTTCTGAAGCCTGTTTTAAGCCCGTTTCCCTTTCCTTTATTCTCAGGTAAGGATATTACTGTAATCTGAGGATATTGGGCAAGAATTTGAGGTGTAGAATCTGTGGAACCATCATTAACCACAATAATACTTCCGGTGTAATTGAGAACACCGTCGATCACCCTCTTGAGGGTTTTTTCGTTATTGTAAGTAGGTATTAAAACGCATATCTTCCTTTCAGAAATTGCATTTTGTACTTCAGCAAGGGACATTCTTTTATTTTAAAGTGGCTCTTTCCGCCTCTGTAATGGTTTTGGACTGCATAGCAAATCTTTTGATGTAGCCTTTTAGTGCTGCATTCTGTTTGCTGTAATTGTTCAGCAGGAAAGCTTTATCATCCTTCAGGCTTCCACGGTATCCTACAATTTTCGGAATATTTTCCTGAACACTCAGCCTGATCAGACGAAGTTCTGCATTGTTGGGATTACTTTTGATAATGCTTTCAAGGCTTGTAGCACCTGTCTTTACCAGTGCCTTTCTGTTGCTTTTGGCAATTTTTGCCTCCATAATCTTCGCTGCAGCTTTATAGCCCACAGTCACTGCATCGGAACCGGACTGTTTTTCTGCAGTTTCGATAAAGCTGGCTGTATTTGTATTGGATTCATTGGCTTTGGCATAGCTATTTCTCAGTGTTTCAAGGTCAGACTGGAAGAAAAAAATAAATGCCGTTAAGAAAGATAAGATAAGTTTCATGATGGTATTTTTTTATAGCTTACAGACAATTTTAATGCAATAGTCTCGCCAAAAGAAGTGGTGTTTTTTACTTTTACATTTTCTTCATCTTCGTTAATATCCAGTTGAAGCTGTAAATCCGGAGTTTCAAAAGGATTGATAATCGCCATGAACTTTACATTCGAAGCGGTTTTTAAGAATAATTTTGATCCGGTAAATTCTTCTGTAAGTTCTTTGATGATCTGCATCATACAAACACCGGGAGTTACCGGGTTTCCAGGAAAATGACCTTTGAAAATGTCGTGATCTTTATTCAGATTGATGTGAGCAGTAAACTTTCCGTCTTCTGTCTTATCATATGATGTTAAAGTATAAAAGTCTGTAAGAATGGTTTGCATGATCTTATTTTTTAAGATTAAATGTGTAATATATTCCCGCCTGGAATGTCACGTTGGTATTGTCATTATTAATATGTACAAAACCTTTTTTAATTCTGGCCTCAACGCCTATATTTTTTGTAATATCATAACCGGCTCCAAATAACAGCCCCAAATCTCCATCAATAGGAGAATCGATATTTTTATGATCTGTCAGAAGTTCCAAAGTCGGACCAAAATGAATATTAAACTTCTCAAAATAGAATTTATTTACTACAGCTCCTCCCACATAAGAAAGAGTAACTGTTTTAGAAGAAACGGCAGGATTCTGGCTTTCAAATCTTGCTCCCTGGCGGGTATAATAAATTTCCGGCTGAAGAGCGTAGAATTTTGCAAACCGAATATTGGCCTGAAAACCTATGTAAAAATCTACTTTTGATTTGATATCATAAGCATTGGTTCCATAGTGATATCCCTGATTATCATTATAATAAAAGGACTCACGAGCAGGTCCGTCAGATATATGTGAAATATTGGCACCCACTCTGATTCCCGGATTGAAGGTTACCTGTGCAAAAGATAGCCCGGAGAGCAGGGCACAAAGTAGGAAATATATTTTTTTCATGTAGGAAATTATTCCGTTTCGGTTATTTGAAATAGTTTTATATTGATCTTAAAGTCTTTGTGCTGTAGATTTAAGCTATCCGCGAAGATAGTTTTTTTTGCATCAAAAGTAAAATCAATTTTTTCCTTATTATTTTTCGTGTAAACAATCTCTTTCAGTAAACCATTTTCTTTATTGAAGAATAAATAATAGTTTTTATTGTCAATTTTTGAAAGATAAATTCTAGCATTGTCATTTTCAAAACTTTGAGCCACAGGATATTGTCTTTTCAGAAGCTGCTGAAAATCATTCTTCAGAAAATTGATGACTATTTTTTTATCCAGATCAGGAAGGACGTAGTTCAGTTTAAAATCATTCTCAGAAACTTCAAAATCTATCAGTTTATTTCCAAAGTCTGATGTTAAAGCAACGCGGTGTGTCGTTTCATTCAGTTTTTTGATGATCAGAATACCGCTTACATGATTTTTATAAATGTCCATCTGGCATTTGTATACATAATCTTCTCCTGAAGAGAAGTACAAATTTTCCACTATCTTTTCAGAAGAGGAAACAGGTTTTACATCTGTTAACTGATATGTTTTACAGGAAACAGCCAGTATCAGAATCAGGCTATAAAGAAAACTCTGACGCAGGAATGGAAGCATTGATCTTGGTATTTTTGAAAACAATATTCGTGGTATCTCCGGAAGCCTCTGTCATATTTACCTGTGAAACTGTCGACTGGTTCTTTGGGAAATAAAGTTCAATCTGCTTGATGTATTTCAACAGCTGCGAAGTCTTAGGAATAAACTTCGCCACATTGTAATTTCCGTTCTTAAAATACGTTACCGTAAACTCAGGATCATTGAACATGGTTCCGTTGGAGCTTCCTACAATCAGTTTATTGATTTTTTCAAATGTTTTACTCTTGGCATCTACAGAAGATTTTTTTCCCTGATCATTGATGAAGATCTTATTGCTTTTAAAAACAATACTGTATTGATACGGTTTGGTATATTTCCAGCTCAGCATATTGGGAGTTTGCAGTGACATTTTCCCATACGTCACAATGCTTTTATCCAGGAAGTCCATCTTTTTGGTCTGGGTAAAATCACTCTGTAAGGTTTTGATTTCCTTGGTATCTGAAGAAACCTTCGACACAAATGCTTTGGCTTCAGCTCCTGACATTGCTGTATTTTGGGCAAAAAAGAATCCTGAAACCAGTAAGAATGCTCCGAAAGCAATATTTTTAATCATTTCTATTTGAATTTATCACTGTATCAACAGTAAAGGTTGAATATTTTTTATCCTTCAAAAATACTAATAAATCTACCAGAACACGATAGGTCTTTTCCGAAGTATCATGAAGGAGGATGATGCTTCCTTTTTTCAAGCCTGTGGTCACTCTTTTGTAAATTTTTTTTTCGTCATCAATAATGGTGTCCAAAGAACGGACGTTCCATCCGATACTTTCTTTATGTGTTCTTTGGATGGCTTTTGCAATATTGGGATTGGTCACTCCAAAAGGAGGCCTGTACAGGAAGGTTGTTATATTTCCTGTATTCTTCATCACCTCATCACACTTTTCAATTTCTTCAATCATTTTTGACGTGGACAAAAATCCTGTAGAATTGGAATGAGATAACGTATGATTTCCGATAGTATGACCCTCCGCAATGATTCTCCGGAATGTATCAGGATACTTCTCAATCTGTTTTCCAATACAGAAAAAGGTTGCTTTTACCTGATGTTCTTTCAGTAAATCCAAAAACTTTGGAGTAAACTCAGTAGGACCGTCATCAAAAGTAAGGGCTACTTCTTTGACTCGGGTACGTTTGTGCGTGGTACTGTTGACGAAATATCCCAGCTCAATATCAAATGAACCCCATACTACCACCGCTGAGAAAGCAAAAAAACAAAACAGATACACCCAGAAACTTCCGTGAAACGCATAGATAAAAACGTTACAGAAAAGATAGAACAGGATGAACGGATAATGTTTCATGGCTGATTGCTTTATATTGTTAAACTTTCTGGATCAAAATCCATTTCGTCAGAATGACAACAGTACTGTTTTAAGTGTAGGGTAAAAGCTTTTGGCTGTTCAACAATTACACCTTTTCCAATAATACCAGACTGTGATCACTACCCGCCAGATGATTGTAAAGAAGCACATTCTTCACATTTTCCTTTTTCTCTGTGTTGATCATCATCACTTCCGGAATCTGTTGTTCCTTAAGGATATGACAGGCTATAAATGTGGAAAAACCACTGGCTGTATTGAATTCTCCACTCAGATGTTTGTAATAAAGCAAAGATGAGTCAGGAAACAGATCCATTGCATTAATATAGTAAACATCAGAATCTGCGTCTCCACTGAATCCTAAAATGACAGCGTCAATATCACCGGTAGAAAGATGATTCTGAGCTAAGAAATTTTGGATAAAATTTTGGACTTCATTCAAATCCAGTTTATTACTGATGTGGATTTTTTTAAGTTTTGCGTAAGAATTTTCTGTCTTATCTTTTCCTACAACAAAGAAGCTTGCACCTTCGCCCCAGATTACTCCCTTACTGTTGGATTTCAAATAATCAGCAGGAAGATCATTTTCTTTTTTAATCGTATTATTTAGACAGTAAAGCTCCATCGTTCTGTCCGTCTGTTCATCTGTAGAGCCCACAAGCACATTTTCTGATTCTCCGTCATTGATCTGAAGCTGAGCATCCAATAACGAAAACTCCAGAGAAGAAGAAGTATTTACATACGTGAAATTATAGGCATGGCACTGCAGTCCCAGAGCGATCTGCCCTGCTACTGTGTTGTGGGTAGACTGAATAAAAAAGGTAGGAGTAAGAAACTCTTCATGATGATCTATCACATTTTTCAGGAACTTTTCAGAATCCTGAGAACAGCCCATTCCGGTACCTACAATGATGGCATCCGGCTGTTCAATGCCTGCCTCTTTTAGTGCATATTGTGATGCGACAGAACTCATTTTTACCGTTTTGGACATTCTTCTGATCATGGCAGGCGGAATGAACTCTTTGTAATTAGGTTCTATCGCTTTGATGATGTTGGAAGAATTCTCAGGGGTAAGGTTCTGAAGAATATTTTCTTTTAAAGTGTCCTGAACCGAGATACAGGATGCACTGTTGATGTATACTGCACTCATGATTTTGAAAGAATTAAGGTTGAACAGTTTCCACCAAATCCAAACGAATTGGAAAGCACATGCTGGATGCTTTTTTCTTTCAGTTCGGTAACAGGAGTAAGGTCAAATTCTTCCATTTTTGTTTTAAAATTCAGGTTGGGGAAGATGACACCGTGCTGCATGGTCAAAATTGAAAATACAGCTTCAATTCCTGCCGCCGCTGCCAGTGTATGTCCTGTGAAAGCTTTTGTAGAACTGAATTCAGGAACCTGATTTTCACCGAAGATCCTGATCATGGCAATTCCCTCTGATAAATCGTTATTGGGGGTAGCCGTTCCGTGAACGTTGATGTAATCTATATTTTCTTTAGCTAAACCTGAGATTTTCAGAGCCTGCTGCATGGCTAAGAATGCTCCCTGTCCGTTTTCAGAAGAAGCGGTCTGGTGATGTGCATCATTAGCATTTCCATATCCCGAAAGATAAGCCAGAACCTTTTTATTTTCTTTTTTGACTACCTCTTCAGATTCAAGAACCAGGAAAGCGGCGGCTTCTCCAAGATTCAGCCCTTTTCTGTTGTTGTCAAAAGGAGTATTGTAAGAATCCGTAAGAATCATCAGGGTATTGAATCCGTTCAATGTAAACTTTGAAAGAGAATCTGTTCCACCAACAATAACACGGTCCAAAACTCCGTTTTTAATCAGCTTAGCTCCCATCATAATAGCATTGGCTGCCGATGAACAGGCTGTGCTGATTGTGGAAACCATACCTTTTAATCCCAGATAATCGGCAATAGCCAATGAGGAATTTCCGGCATCATGAGCGTCAATATATTTTTGCTTTTCAGGGAAGTCTTCGTAAGAGTAGAAGTATTTTTCAGTAATATCCATTCCTCCCACACTGGTAGAAGAGATCAGCCCGGTTCTGTACCCGTTGATATCTGAAATTCCTGCACTTTCTACAGCTTCTTTAGCAGCGATCATTCCCAGTAAAGACGTTCTTGTAACATTGTTGTCTTCATCAAGCTGAAGTTTTTGTACAAGCTCTTCATTGGATAATTTTATTTCACCCGTTTTGATGTTTCCGGCATGTCGGGTTTCAAACATTTCGATGTCTGAAATTCCATGCTTACCGGACTGTAATGAAATAAAATTTTCCTCCACATTGTTTCCGATGGAGGAAATGATGCCCATTCCCGTTATGGCAATTTTTTGACTCATGGTATTGAATAATGTAACAGTGTAGCAATCTAACAATAATTGCTGCACTGTTAAATTGTTATAGTAATTTATTTCGTTCTGTTGTCTTCAATGAATTTTGCCATTGTATCGATAGACTGAAAAATTTCCTTTCCTTTTTTAGGGTCAGCTAATTTTATTCCGTAGTCTTTATCAAGAAGAACGATCAGTTCTAAAGCATCAATAGAATCTAGTCCCAATCCTCCTCCGAATAAGGGGTCAGTATCTTTGATTTCCTCTACAGATACATCTTCAAGATTAAGAACTTCAATAATTTTGTGTTTCAATTCTGTTTTTAAGTTTTCCATAATTTAGTTGATTTATCAGTGTAATCTATGTACCGGTTCAGCTGTAAAGCTTGTTAGATAGTTACACTGTTATATTGTTGCATTTTTATAAGGTTAGCAAATATACAAAAGCTTTATAATTTTCCTGATACAATTCTATCCAGCCGCATAATACTTTGTCAGCCTTTCCGGACAGCAGGATTTGTTCCGAATAATCGTTTAAAAATTTTTCATCAAATTCATCCAAAACGAAAAATGCATTTTCTGTCTGCATTTTATGTTTAATGCTGATTTCGCCTACACAGATATTGGGTAAAGTATAAACAAAAACCGCCGGACTTGGATAGAAGTTATCCTGATCGTTGATGCTTTCCTGATATTTAAAATCAGTATCCAGACTGGATGATCTGTTGGCAAAAACGATGGCCGTTCTGCTATGGTCTTCGTCATTCAATAGAGTTTCAGCGGAAAGAAAGGCCAGTTTACTCAGATGATCCATCTTATGAAACTTAGGATAGCTGAGGTCTAAACTTTTATACGCTTCTTTGGCAAAGTCCTGGAAGGTTTCGCTCTTACTTTCAAAAATTAAATTTCCGTCAACGGTTATTTTTGAATGGTCTATGGTGCAGGTATTCGTTTTCTTCATCACATTCATTTTAACATTTTTCCAGCACAACAGCTGCATTGCAACCACCAAAACCTGAAGCTGTCTTCAGAATATATCTTACAGTTGCAGATTGGTTTTCTGTGATAATATTCAAAGGTTGGGTTACTCCCGTTTCTTCAAAATTCTTTGATGGGAGCAAAGTGTTGTGAAGGGCGCTTTCCATAGAAATAATACTCTCAAGAAGTCCGGATGCTCCCAGGCAATGTCCATAATATCCTTTCATACTGTTGAGAGGAACGTTTTGAAGCTGCATTCTGTTAAATGCTATTGCTTCCATTTCGTCATTATAGAGCGTTGCTGTTCCATGGGCAGAAATAAAGTCAATCTGTTCCGGCAAAACATTGGCTTCTGTCATTGCATTTTTAATACTGGCATACAAACCGTCACCCGTTCTTGAAGGTCCGGAGATATGATTAGCATCATTTATGGCAGAATCTCCCAGTACCCTGAATCTGAATTTTTCATTTTGTGAAATTCTATCTTCGTCATAATGGCTGCCAGTCATATAAACTGCGGCAGCTGCCTCACCAATATTGATACCGTCCCTGTTTTTATCATAAGGCTTGCACGGTCCTGACCCGATAGCCTGGAATGAATTGAATCCTGAAATAACAAATTCAGAAAGCTCATCCGCTGCAATAATGAAAGCATCTTTATACTTTCCTGCCTGAATCATATTCTTAGCCACCGCAATCGCCATTACTCCTGAAACACAGGCATTGGAAACGATAATAGGTTTTGTTTTGAATCCGAAGAAATCGGCTGTTTTCTGAGCTAGTTTTGATAAATAAACGGCTTCCGGTAATTCAGACTGGTTTTTTAAAAGGCTGATATTTCCTTTTGTGGTAGACAGAATAAAAGCTGTGTCTTCCGAAATGGTATGTTTTTCAACAAGAGGCTGCAGGCTTAAAAGAAGCATTTTCTCCAGTCTTGTAAAATCCACAGTATTCTGAGGAAAGGACTTGTTGAATTCTTTATTCAGTTCTTCAGAATCAATCATCGAAGCATAAAAAGCCTCCTGACTGTCTATGATCCTATATAAAGCAACTCCGGATCTTCCTTCTGAAAGTGCATTCCAGTTGGTATCTGCTGAGAATCCCAGCGGCGTTACACAATTGTAATCTGTGATATAAATTTCTTTCCTCATGATAATCCCATTTTATCCTTCCAGTTTTGAAAAAATTCCGGATTATACAGGCATAAGCTTCCATTGCTGTCCAGAAATACCTGAATCGTTTCGCCGCTGCATACCAATTGGTCTTCCTTGTTGAAGATTTCATATCTATAGATCAGCTTGGCAGATATCGAATTTACATATGTTGTTACAATCCTGAAAGTTTCACCATATTTTAAAGGAAGAAAATGTTCGCAGGTACTTTTTACAATGGGGGTCACATATCCTGCATTCTGAATGTCAAGATACGTTAAACCATGCTGGCGGCCGAAAGCTTCTCTTCCGTCCTCAAAATAAACAATGTAATGCCCATGCCAGACAATTCCCAATGGATCTGTCTCATTGAATCGTACTCTTACTTCTTCAGTACAGGTTAATATATTTTCTTTAGACTGCATTTTGTTTTCTTCCGGAATTTTTATTGTTTTTTTTGGTCGTCAGGAAACTCCTGGTAATATTTGACATAAAAATAAATTAAATATTTTGGAGTTTTCTTTCGTAAAAAATGGAAATGGCTACGGTGGCAAAGTAAAATAATAATAAGAACAATAGTTCTTTCGCTATTCCTCCAATTCCACTGTTTCTTAAAATAATATCGTAATAAGCATTCAGCCCCCAGTTCATCGGGGAGAATTTGGCTACGGTCTGCATAAATTCCGGCATTAAAAATACAGGAACCCAGATTCCGCCGATTGCGGCTAAAACAACTACGGAAGTTGCACCAAATGGGGCAGACTGTTCCTGCGTATCGGCTATAGTTCCCAGTAAGACTCCAAATCCAATTGCGGCCAGTCCTGCAAACAGTGTGACAACCACAAGCTGGAACATTTTTCCGGATACATCAAAGGCCGGGAGATCCATATAAGGGAAAAGATAGATTCCCACAGCAACCATCAGTAAAAACTGAATAATACAGATGATAAGATATGTAAATGTTTTTCCTAAGATATGAACAAAATAGGGAGTAGGACTTATTCTTGCTCTTACGCTTGTTCCCTGGCTTTTTTCCTTCACCAGATTGATGGATAAAGGAACTACAATAAAGAAGATCGCAAAAAGAGTCCATGCAGGAACATTATGCTGCACGGAATTCGGCATGACATCCATTGCTCCTTTCTTTGGGGTGATTTCTTTAAAGCTGATCAGATTTTTATTTTCGTCAAGATTCTCCGTTGTTCCCAGCTGATCCTGAAATGCTTTGTAGATCTTTTTATTTTCAATTTCAAAGACCATTTTGTTAACAGAATTCATTACTGAGTTCTTGAATCCTGCATTGGTAGCAGGGTCAAAGTACAAATGAATCTCTTTAGCTTTTGGTGCAGCTGTTTTTACTTTTGCCGAATCACCTTCCAGTCCGAAAGAACTTACAATGGTCTGAACTTTTGAATCAATATTGGAATTTAAATCTTTCGTTAAATTATCAGGAATAACAATAGCCATCTGATAATCTCCGGAAAAAACAGCGTCCTGAGCAGATTTTTCATTGAAATTAGTTAACAGCTGGAATGTTTTGCTATTCTCCAGCTCTGCTTTTATATTCTTTGAAACCTCAGACTTGTCATTATCAATAAAAATAATCGGAATCTTTGATCCTTCAAGGTTTTTAAAGGTAGAATCCTGAATAAGGGTAATGGTGACAATCAGAAGCAGCGGCATCACAAAAATGATGACAATACCTCCGATATCTCTTTTCAACAGAAGAATTTCTTTTATAAAGCTTCTCCACAGTTTATACAACAACATCTCTTAGTTCTTTTCCGGTTAATGAAATGAAAACATCTTCAAGGTTTTCCGCATTGGCAATTTGTGAAACAAGTTCTTCAGGGGTTCCTA